>SBFS01000009.1 GCA_006227825.1 Burkholderiales bacterium
TCGTCCAGGCGGTTGAGCTGCTGCTCGGCCAGGTTCGGGATGTCGCGGGTGATTTCCTCGGCGCCCAGCTTGGTGTCGCGCGCCATCACCACCAGCTCCTCGATGTGGATGCTGGTGTAGCGGTCGTCGGCCACCACCTTTTCGGAAATCAGGATCGAGTCCTCGAAGTTGTAGCCGTTCCAGGGCATGAAGGCGATCAGCATGTTCTGGCCGATCGAGATCTCGCCCAGGTCGGTCGATGCGCCGTCGGCGATCACGTCACCCTTGGCCAGCTTGTCGCCCTTCTTGACGATCGGGCGCTGGTGGATGTTGGTGTTCTGGTTGGAACGCTGGTACTTGATCAGGTTGTAGATGTCGACACCGACCTCGCCGGCGACAGCCTCGTCGTCGTTGACCCGGATCACGATGCGGGTGGCGTCGACATAGTCGACCACACCGCCGCGGCGGGCCGTGACCACGGTGCCGGAGTCGATCGCGGCCACGCGCTCGATGCCGGTGCCCACCAGGGGCTTCTCGGGCCGCAGCACCGGCACGGCCTGGCGCGACATGTTGGC
Source organism: Burkholderiales bacterium (assembly GCA_006227825.1). GTDB lineage: Bacteria > Pseudomonadota > Gammaproteobacteria > Burkholderiales > Burkholderiaceae_C > Hydrogenophaga. The sequence goes on from SBFS01000009.1 coordinate 555, forward strand.
GCCCATCAGCGCGCGGTTGGCGTCGTCGTGCTCCAGGAAGGGCACCAGCGAAGCGGCCACCGAGACGATCTGCGCCGGCGACACGTCCATGTACTGGATGGTCTCGGGCTGCGTCAGGATGGATTCGCCCTTCTCGCGGGCAGAGACCAGCTCGCCGGTCAGGCGGCCTTCGGCGTCGAGCGCCGCGTTGGCCTGGGCGATGATGTACTTGCCTTCCTCGATGGCCGAGAGGTAGTCGATCTGGTTGGTCACCTTGCCATCCACCACACGGCGGTAGGGGGTCTCGATGAAGCCGTACTCGTTCAGGCGCGCGTACAGGGCCAGCGAGTTGATCAGGCCGATGTTCGGGCCTTCCGGCGTTTCGATCGGGCAGACACGGCCGTAGTGGGTCACGTGCACGTCGCGGACTTCGAAGCCGGCGCGCTCGCGGGTCAGGCCGCCCGGGCCCAGTGCCGAGACGCGGCGCTTGTGGGTGATCTCGGCCAGGGGGTTGGTCTGGTCCATGAACTGCGAGAGCTGCGAGGCACCGAAGAACTCCTTGAGCGCCGCAGAGATGGGCTTGGAGTTGATCAGGTCGTGCGGCATCAGCGGCTCCTGCTCGGCCTGCCCCAGACGCTCCTTGACGGCCTTCTCGATGCGGGCCAGGCCGGTGCGGTACTGGTTCTCGGCCAGCTCGCCGACACAACGCACCCGGCGGTTGCCCAGGTGGTCGATGTCGTCCACCTCGCCACGGCCGTTGCGCAGGTCGACCAGGATCTTGACCACGGCCAGGATGTCCTCGTTGGACAGCACCATCGGGCCGGTGGGCTCATCGCGGCCCACGCGGGCGTTGAACTTCATGCGGCCCACGCGCGAGAGGTCGTAGGTGTCCGGGTTGTAGAAGAGGCGGTGGAACAGCGCCTGCACGGCGTCCTCGGTCGGCGGCTCGCCAGGGCGCATCATGCGGTAGATGGCCACGCGGGCGGCAAACTCGTCGGCGGTCTCGTCGATGCGCAGCGTCTGGCTGATGTAGGCGCCCTGGTCCAGCTCGTTCGTGTAGATGCAGGGCAGCTCCTGGATGCCGGCAGCACGCAGCTTCTTGAGCAGGCTCTCGGTCAGCTCGTCGTTGGCCTTGGCGATGATCTCGCCGGTGTCCGGATCGACGATGTTGCGTGCCACCACCCGGCCGATCAGGAAGTCTTCCGGCACGCTGATGTGCGTGGTGCCCGACTGCTCCAGCTCGCGCGTGTGGCGCGCGGTGATGCGCTTGTCCTTGGCCACCACCACCTTGCCCGACTTGTCGGTGATGTCGAAACGGGCCACCTCGCCGCGCAGGCGCTCGGGCACGAAGGCCATCTGGGCACCGCTGTCCATCAGGCGCAGGTGGTCGTTGACGAAGAAGTTGGCCAGGATGGTCTCCGGCGTCAGGCCGATGGCCTTGAGCAGGATGGTCACCGGCATCTTGCGGCGGCGGTCGACGCGGAAGAACAGCACGTCCTTGGGGTCGAACTCGAAGTCCAGCCAGGAGCCGCGGTAGGGAATGATGCGGGCCGAGAACAGCAGCTTGCCCGAGCTGTGTGTCTTGCCCTTGTCGTGCTCGAAGAAGACACCGGGCGAGCGGTGCAGCTGCGACACGATGACCCGCTCGGTGCCATTGATGATGAACGAGCCCTTGTCGGTCATCAGGGGCACCTCGCCCATGTAGACCTCCTGCTCCTTGACTTCCTTGACCACCTTGGATTGCGGCGTCGAGGACTCCCGGTCATAGATGATCAGCTGCACGCGGGCGCGCACGGCCGAGGCGAAGGTCAGGCCGCGGGTCTGGCACTCGCGCACGTCGAAGGCCGGCTTGGCCAGGTTGTACTCCACGAACTTCATCTCGACGAAGCCGTTGTGCGAGACGATCGGGAAGGCGGAGTTGAAGGCGGCCTGCAGGCCCTCGTCGGTGCGCTTCTTCGGCGGCAGGTCGGCCTGCAGGAAGGCGGTGTAGGCGTCCTTCTGCATCTGCAGCAGGTAAGGAATCGCGAGCACATTCTCGCGCGTGCCAAAGCTCTTGCGGATGCGCTTGCGTTCGGTGTAGGAGTAGTTGGATGCGGATGCCATGAGATCTCCGGGCTTGAGGTCTGCGGCGACTGTCGTGCCGGGCGGGCGGCAGACTTGGCGGCAGGCCACTACCTGCCGATGGCGGACGGCCCGCGCGTGGCGCACGGACCCGAGCCAAGTGGTCTTCTGCAGTCGGGATCAGAAGACACTGACAAGAGGACTCGCGGGAGTCCGCTTGTCGGTGTTCTGAAAGCACCAAAGGCTGGAGGCCCTCTCGAGCGCTCCAGCCCTTGTCCAGGACCGAATTACTTGAGTTCGGCCTTGGCGCCGGCGTCCACCAGCTTCTTGACGGCGGCCTCGGCGTCGGCCTTGGCAATGCCTTCCTTGACGTTCTTCGGGGCGCCGTCGACCAGGTCCTTGGCTTCCTTGAGGCCCAGACCGGTGATCTCGCGCACGGCCTTGATGACGGACACCTTGTTGGCGCCGGCGTCGGTCAGGACGACGTTGAACTCGGTCTTCTCTTCGGCAGCGGCGGCGGCGCCACCGGCAGCGCCACCGGCGGCCGGGGCGGCCATGGCAGCGGCGGACACGCCGAACTTCTCCTCGATGGCCTTGACCAGGTCATTGAGTTCCATGACGGTCATGCTGTCCAGAGCCGTCAGAAATGCGTCTTTATCGAATGCCATTTTGATTTCCTAACAATTGATTGAAACAGGGGGACAACCGCGCCATCAGGCGGCGGCCGTTTCGCCTTCGCCCTTCTTGGCCGCCAGGGCACCCAGCACCACTGCGGTGCGGGAGATCGGCGACTTGAGCAAGCCGCACAGCTGGGCCAGCAGCACTTCCTTGGAGGGAATGCTGGCCAGCTGCTTGACGCCGTCGACATCCAGGGACTTTCCACCGTAGACACCACCGCGAATGACCAGCTTGTCGTTGGTCTTCGCGAAATCGGCCACCACTTTGGCGGCGGCCACGGCGTCTTCGGAGAAGCCGTAGATCAGCGGACCGGTCATCTGGTCGACCGCCACTTCGAAGCTGCTGCCGGCGACCGCGCGACGGGCCAGGGTGTTCTTCAGAACACTCAGGCTGACGCCGTTGTTGCGGGCGCTGACACGCAGCTGGTCCATGGCTGCGACCGTGATGCCGCGGTATTCCGCCATCACGAGCGTCTGAGCTTTGGCGGCGAGGCCGGTCACTTCGTTGATGACCGCTTCTTTCTCACTGCGATTCAGACTCAAGGTCTACTCCTTAAAAGTGCCTCGGGTCGCAAGACCCTCGGCACGCCTCTCATGCAGCGACCAACTGTTTCGGAACGGATTCCATCTGCAGCGGGATCGCCATCTGCGCTGGCTTTCTCGATTAAGCCCGGGCTCCTTTCGGACCCAGGGCGCCAGCGGTCTTGGATGGCTCCACCTGCCGGCCTCTCGGCCTGCGGGCGGACCCACCACACCCGGACGTCCCCGAAGGGGCGTCCGGACTTTTCTGCGATTACGCCGAGATGGACTGGGTGTCCACCCGGACACCCACACCCATGGTCGACGACACGGCCACCTTGCGCAGGTACACACCCTTGCTGGTGGCCGGCTTGGCCTTGTTCAGGGCATCGATCAGCGCCACCAGGTTGCCCTGGAGCTTGTCGGCGTCGAACGAACGGCGGCCGATGGTGCCGTGCACGATACCGGCCTTGTCGACGCGGAACTGCACCTGACCTGCCTTGGCGTTCTTGACGGCGGTGGCCACATCCGGGGTCACCGTGCCGACCTTGGGGTTGGGCATCAGGCCGCGCGGACCCAGGATCTGGCCCAGGGTGCCGACCACGCGCATGGCGTCCGGGGAGGCGATGACGACGTCGAAGTTGATGTTGCCGGCCTTGACCTCGGCGGCCAGGTCATCCATGCCGACCACGTCGGCACCGGCCGCCTTGGCTTCCTCGGCCTTGGCGCCCTGGGCGAACACGGCCACGCGCTTGGTCTTGCCGGTGCCGTTGGGCATCACGACGGCGCCACGCACGACCTGGTCCGACTTGCGGGCGTCGATGCCCAGCTGGATGGCGACATCGATGGACTCGTCGAACTTGGCGTTGGCGCATTCCTTGACGATCGACAGGGCATCGGTCAGCGGATACAGCTTGTTGCTGTCGACCTTGCCTTCGAAGGCTTTCTGCTTCTTGGTCAGCTTAGGCATTTACGCACCCTCCACGATCACACCCATCGAGCGGGCCGAGCCGGCGATGGTCTTGACGGCCGCATCCAGATCGGCAGCGGTCATGTCCTTCATCTTGGTCTTGGCGATCTCCTCGAGCTGGGCGCGGGTGATCTTGCCGACCTTCTGCTTGTTGGGCACCGAAGAGCCCTTGTCCAGCTTGATCGCCTTCTTGATCAGCGTCGTGGCCGGCGGGGTCTTGATGATGAAGGTGAAGCTCTTGTCCGCGAAGGCGGTGATGACCACCGGCAGCGGCAGACCGGGCTCGACGCCCTGGGTCTGGGCGTTGAACGCCTTGCAGAACTCCATGATGTTCAGGCCGCGCTGACCCAGCGCCGGACCGATCGGGGGGGAGGGGTTGGCCTTACCAGCTGGCACCTGCAGCTTGATGAAGCCGACGATTTTCTTCGCCATTTTTCAGCTCCTGCGAGTGCATGCGGCTGTCACCGGGACAGCCTCCTCGCGGTTGAAACCCGGTAGAACGAAAGCCGCAGGCGCCGGGTTGAACCGCCTGCGACCCGAAAGACACGGGCCAGAACCCGACTCAGGCCTTCTCGACCTGGCTGAATTCGAGCTCGACCGGCGTGGCGCGACCGAAGATGGTCACCGACACGCGCAGCTTGTTCTTTTCGTAGTTGACCTCTTCGACCGTGCCGTTGAAGTCCGTGAAGGGGCCTTCCTTGACGCGGACATACTCGCCGACCATGAACTCCACCTTGTGGCGGGGCTTGTCGGTGCCCTCCTGCATCTGGTTGACGATCTTGCGGACATCTTCCTCGGAAATGGGCGCCGGCCGGTTGCGGGCACCGCCGACGAAGCCGGTCACCTTGTTGGTGTGCTTGACCAGGTGCCAGGTCTCGTCGTCCATGACCATCTCGACCAGCACATAGCCCGGGAAGAACTTGCGCTCGGTGGTGCGCTTCTGGCCGTTCTTGACCTCGACCACCTCTTCGGTGGGCACCAGGATGCGGCCGAACTTGTGCTGCATGCCGGCGCGGTTGATGCGCTCGATGATGTTGCGCTCAGCGGCCTTTTCCATGCCGGAATAGGCGTGCACGACGTACCAGCGCATGCCTTCGGTCGGCGTGCCGATGTCCTTGACATCGACGGCGTTCTGATCGCTCATCTTATCTCCACCCCAGAACCAGATCGAAGAAGACCCACTCCAGGGTCTTGTCCGTGAGCCAGAGGAACAGGCCCATCACAAAAACAAAGGCAAAGACGTAGGCGGTCATCTGGATCGCCTCCTTGCGGGCGGGCCAGACGACCTTCTTCACCTCGCGCCAGGACTCACGCCAGAAGGCCAGCAGCTGACGCCCGGTCTCGGAAGTCAGGAAGACCGCCGCAGCCACCGCCAGGGCGAGCAGCAGCGCACCCCACTGGACCAGACCGCCCCGGGGTGCGAGCAGAAAGTAGGCGACGAAGCCGCCCAGCGCCAGCACGGCCGCCGCGGCCATCCTGGCCTTGTCGGCGCCCGACTGCACGGTTTCTACATCTGATGTGGCCATACGTTTCTCTGAAGCAAAAATGCGGGTCTGACAGGCCGAAGCATGAGACACGCAAGCCCACCAGAGGTCCCCAGGACTTCGGTGGGCTTGTTGGCCACTCGATTCAGGCCGGCTTTCACCGGCATCGGATCAGGTGGCAGGGGCAGAGGGAATCGAACCCCCAACCTTCGGTTTTGGAGACCGACGCTCTGCCAATTGAGCTATACCCCTACTGGCGGTTCACCCTGTTGCCAGGGAATTACTCGATGATCTTGGCCACGACGCCGGCGCCGACGGTGCGGCCGCCCTCGCGGATGGCAAAGCGCAGACCTTCTTCCATGGCGATCGGGGCGA
>SBFS01000022.1 GCA_006227825.1 Burkholderiales bacterium
GGCAGCAACTTTGCTCATGAATGTCTCCGCATGTTGATCTTGAATGCCCAATCTACCAAGTCCTGGCCGGCCTGTTTAGAGGGTTTAGCCTGAAAACGGCATGCGTGCGGCTTTCCAACAAAAAAGCCCGCTACCGAATCGATAGCAGGCTTTCATTGTTTGGTGTGGTGCCGGAAAGAGGAATCGAACCCCCGACCTTCTCATTACGAATGAGCTGCTCTACCGACTGAGCTATTCCGGCCAAGCTCGTTATTCTAGCAAAGCCTCAGGCTTTCGCCTGATCTGCCTCGTGGTGGTAGCGGGTGATGCGCTCGACCTCGTTGCGCGATCCGAGGATGACGCTGACGCGCTCGTGCAGCTTGCCGGGAACGATGTCCAGGATGCGCTGGCGGCCGTTGGTGGCGGCGCCGCCGGCCTGCTCGACCAGCCAGCCCATCGGGTTGGCCTCGTACATCAGGCGCAGCTTGCCCGGCTTGTCCGGTTCCCGCTTGTCCCAGGGGTACATGAAGACGCCGCCGCGGGTCAGGATGCGGTGCACGTCGGCCACCATGCTGGCGATCCAGCGCATGTTGAAGTCCTTGCCGCGCGACCCGTCCTTGCCCTGCAGGCATTCGTCGATGTAGCGGCGCACCGGGGCGTCCCAGTGGCGCATGTTGCTCATGTTGATCGCGAATTCCCTGGTGTCCGGCGGAATCTGAACCTGGTCCTGCGTCAGCACCCAGGAGCCCTGCTCGCGGTCGAGCGTGAACATGGCCACGCCGTCGCCCACCGTCAGCACCAGGGTGGTCTGCGGCCCGTAGACGCAGTAGCCGGCGGCCACCTGCTGGCGTCCCGGCTGCAGGAAGTCGGCTTCGCTGACCGGATCGATGACCTTCGGATCGTCATGCTGCTTGCGCAGCACCGAGAAGATGGTGCCGATGCTGACGTTGACATCGATGTTGCTGGAGCCGTCCAGCGGGTCGAACATCAGAAGGTACTCGCCCTGCGGGAAACGGTTGGGCACCACGTAGATGCTGTCCATCTCCTCCGAGGCCATGGCCGCCAGGTGGCCACCCCACTCGTTGGCCTCGATGAGCACCTCGTTGGCGATGACGTCCAGCTTTTTCTGCACCTCGCCCTGCACGTTCTCGGTCTCGGCGCTGCCCAGGACTTCGCCCAGGGCGCCCTTGTTGACGCTGATGGAGATGCGCTTGCAGGCACGGGCCACCACCTCGATGAGCAGGCGCAATTCCGGCGGGATGCGTCCGTGCACGCGCTGCTGTTCCACCAGGTAGCGGGTCAGGGAAATCCGGTCAGTCATGGGAGTTCCTTCTCATTCGGCGAGCGATCGGGTGACCACTTCGCGCACGTCGTTGCTCAGGTCGGGACGCGCGGCGACACGCGCGATCGCCTCGCGCGCCGAGCTGCGGTACGGTTCGGCCAGCTTCCTCCAGCGGTCCATGGCCCGCGCCAGCCGGGCAGCCACCTGCGGGTTGAAGGCGTCGATCTCGATCACGCGCTCGCTCCAGAACACGTAGCCGGCGGCGTCGGTCCGGTGGAATGCCCCGGGGTTGGCGTGGCAATAGCTGAAGATGACGCTGCGAGCCCGGTTCGGGTTGCGCAACTGGAAGTCCGGATGCTGCATCAGCTGCCGCACCAGCGGCAGCACATGGCCGTTGCGGTCGGGTGCGCCGGCCTGCAGCGCGAACCATTTGTCCAGCACCAGGGCCTCGTGCCGGAACAGCGCGTGGAAGCGCCGCAGGGCATCCTGCGCCAGCGATTGCCCGCTGACCACCAGCGCCGACAGGGCGTTGAAGCGGTCGGTCATGTTGCCGGCATCCTTGAAGCGCTGGTAGGCCCTGCCGGGCCAGACCGGGTTGCCGTTCTCGCGCGCCGCCAGGCAGAGCATGGTCAGGGCCATGCCCGCCAGGGCACGGCGGCCGGTGCTCACCGGGTCGGGCCGGTAGGCGCCGTTGTCCTTGTGCTGCTCCCAGGCCCAGACCCAGTCTTCATGCAGGGCGTGGGCGAGCTGTTCGCGCATCGCCTCGCGCACCGTGTGCACCCGCTGCGGGTCGACCACATCGAGCTGCTCGGCGATGTAGGTCTCCGAGGGCAGGGTCAGCGCCAGTTCCTTGAAGGCCGCATCCAGGCGCGGGTGGCGCAGCACCGCGCGCATGGCCTCGATGTAGCCGGTGTCGAGCGGATGCACCGGCACCGGGCCGTCCCCGCGGATGGCAGCGAGCGCCCGCCGCATGGCCAGCCTCTGCCCGGCTTCCCAGCGGTTGAAAGCGTCGGTGTCGTGGGCCAGCAGGGTCAGCAGTTGCTCATCGCCCTGCTCGAACTCCAGCACCACCGGCGCAGAGAACCCGCGCAGCAGGGACGGCACGGGCTCGTCGGCCAGCCCCTTGAACACCAGCGTCTGCTGCGCTTCGGTCAGCACGACCATGTGGCTGCCCGGGCGGGGTTCGGGCCACTCCTCGAGCTGCAGGGGCAGCTCCCGGCCCCGGGCATCGAGCAGTCCGAGCGTCATGGGGATGACAAAGGGCTGCTTGTCGGGCTGGCCGGGCGTGGGCGCGCAGTGCTGGCGCAGGGTCAGCTCGTAGCGGCCGCTGGCCGCGTCCCAGCGGCCGTGGGCCTGCACATGGGGTGTGCCGGCCTGGCTGTACCAGCGCTTGAACTGGGGCAGCAGGCGGGCCAGATGGCTGCCTTCGTTGGCGTCGGCGATGCACTGGGCAAAATCGTCGCAGGTGACCGCCTGGCCGTCGTGGCGCTGGAAATACAGGCTCATGCCCTTGCGGAAACCGTCGCGGCCGACCAGGGTCTGCATCATGCGCACGACCTCGGCACCCTTTTCGTACACCGTCACGGTGTAGAAGTTGTTGATCTCGACATAGCTGTCGGGCCGCACCGGATGGGCCATGGGCCCGGCGTCCTCGGGAAACTGGGCGGTGCGCAGCACGCGCACGTCCTCGATGCGCTTGACTGCGCGCGCCGACGGATCGGCGCACAGGTCCATGCTGAATTCCTGGTCACGGAAGACGGTCAGGCCTTCCTTGAGCGAGAGCTGGAACCAGTCGCGGCAGGTGATCCGGTTGCCGGTCCAGTTGTGGAAATACTCGTGGCCCACGACCGACTCGATGTTGGCGAAGTCGGTGTCGGTGGCGGTGGCGCTGTTGGCCAGAACGTACTTCGTGTTGAAGATGTTCAGGCCCTTGTTCTCCATCGCGCCCATGTTGAAGTCGGCGGTGGCCACGATCATGAAGCGCTCGAGGTCCAGCGGCAGGCCGAAACGGGCCTCGTCCCAGACCACGCTGGCCATCAGCGAGTTCATGGCGTGCTCGGTCTTGTCCATGTCGCCGGGGCGCACGTAGATCTGCAGCAGGTGTTCCCGGCCGGTGCGCGAGACGATGCGCTGCTCGCGTGCGACCAGCTTGCCGGCCACCAGCGCGAACAGGTAACTGGGCTTGCGGTGCGGGTCGACCCACCGGGCGAAGTGGCGGTTGTCGGGCAGGTCGCCGGATTCGACCAGGTTGCCGTTGGACAGCAGGACCGGGTACTTCGTCTTGTCGGCGCGCAGGGTGACGGTGTAGCTGGCCATCACGTCCGGGCGGTCCAGGAAGTAGGTGATGCGCCGGAAACCCTCGGCCTCGCACTGGGTGAAAAAGGTGCCTTCACTCACGTAAAGGCCCATGAGCTGGGTGTTCTTCTCGGGCGCGCAGGTGCTGAAGATCTCCAGCTCGAAGGACTCGGGGCCCTGCGGCAGGTTCTCCAGGACCAGGGTCTGGCCGTCCATGCGGAAAGAGGTGCCTGCGCCGTTGACGAGCACGCGGGCCAGGTTCAGGTCCTCGCCATCCAGGCGCAGTGCCTGGGCCGGCACGTCCGGGTTGCGGCGCAGGCGCATGCGGTTGAGCACACGGGTCTTGGCCGGATCGAGGTCGAAGGCAAGGTCGACGGTGTCGATCCAGTAGGCCGGGGCCACGTAGTCTTCGCGGCGCACGACAACGGCCGGGCCTTCACGCAGAGCACTCATGCTCATACTCCTTGCTTGAGGGATGCTTCGATGAAGGGATCGAGGTCACCGTCCAGAACCTTCTGTGTGGCGGAGATCTCGACGTTGGTGCGCAGATCCTTGATGCGGCTGTTGTCCAGCACGTAGCTGCGGATCTGGTGTCCCCAGCCGACGTCGGTCTTGGTGTCTTCCAGCTTCTGCTGTGCTTCCATGCGCTTGCGCATCTCCAGGTCGTACAGCTTGGAGCGCAGCCTCTGCCAGGCCATGTCCTTGTTGCTGTGCTGGCTGCGACCGTCCTGGCACTGCACGACCGTGCCGGTCGGAATGTGCGTCAGGCGCACGGCCGAGTCGGTCTTGTTGATGTGCTGGCCGCCGGCGCCGCTGGCCCGGTAGGTGTCGACGCGCACGTCTGCCGGGTTGATCTCGATCTCGATCGAGTCGTCGATCTCGGGGTAGACGAAGACCGATGCGAACGAGGTGTGGCGGCCGCCGGAGCTGTCGAAGGGACTCTTGCGCACCAGCCGGTGCACGCCTGTTTCGGTGCGCAGCAGGCCGAAGGCGTACTCGCCCTCGATCTTGATCGTGGCGCTCTTGATGCCCGCCGAGTCGCCCGGCGTCTCTTCCTCGACCGTGGTCTTGAACCCCTTGCGCTCGGCGTAGCGCAGGTACTGGCGCAGCAGCATGCTGGCCCAGTCGCAGGCCTCGGTGCCACCCGCGCCGGCCTGGATGTCCAGGAAGCAGTTCAGCGGGTCGGCCGGGTTGTTGAACATCCGCCTGAACTCGAGCTTCTCGACCTCGGACGTGATCTGGCCGGCCTCGTCCTCGATGGTGCGGATGCCCGCCTCATCGCCTTCGGCCTCGGTCATCTCGAACAGCTCGGTGTTGTCGGCCAGCTCGCTGCCCAGCCTGTCGAGCACCAGGACGATGTCTTCCAGCGACTTCTTCTCGCGCCCCAGGTCCTGGGCCCGCTTGGGGTCGTTCCAGACCGTCGGGTCCTCCAGTGCGGACTCGACTTCCTTGAGCTTCAGTGCCTTGGCATCGTAGTCAAAGATACCTCCGAAGCTCGGCGACCCGCTCGGTCAGGTCGGCAAGCTGGTTGCGAAGGGCGTTGGTGCGTTCGGCGTCCATGGGCATTCTCTCGTGGCTTCTGTCTGCGCTTGCCCCCGCCACTGGCGAACGGAGGACGAGCAAACTTCGCATTTTCTCACGAACCGCCCGAAGCTGCGGACGCGTTCAGGCGAGGAAGGACTCCAGCAGACGGGCCAGTGCCTGTGGCTGGTCGTGGTGCAGCATGTGCCCGGCGTCGTCGATGTGCGCTTCGGTCAGGTCGGGCACGCAGCGTATGCGCTCTCGGTACTCGGCCAGCGTGTATTTGCCGCGCCACCACAGTCCCAGGCTGTCGTCGCTGGCGGTCACGCTCAGCGTGGGGGCGGTGATGCGCCGGAAGATCTCCAGCGCCTCGTCGGCCCGGTACAGCTGGGCGCTGACCACCTTGTGCGCCGGATCACCCAGGATGCGCCAGCGGCCCGCGGCATCGGGCCGCGCCCATTGTCGGGCCAGCCAGTCGGCTTTCTCGCGCGGCAGGCGCGGGTTGGTCTTCATGAGCCGCTGCGCCACGGCGTCGACGCTGTCGTAGTCCTTGAGCGTGGTCTGGCCCTGCCGCAGCGCACGGATCTCGTCCAGCCATTGCCCGTAGCGCCCGGGGGCTTGCGACGGACGTGTGGCCGGCATGCCGAAGCCTTCGAGGTTGACCAGCCGCCGGATGCGCGCCGGGCGCACGCCTGCGTACACCATGGCCACGTTCCCGCCCATGCTGTGACCGACCAGGTCGACCTGGCGGTCGCCGGCGACACGGTCGAGCAGGGCGTCGAGGTCGGCCAGGTAATCGGGGAACCAGTAGCTGTCCACGGGCGGACCGTTGCTGCGGCTCAGGCCGAATCCGCGCCAGTCGGGGGCCACGATCCAGCGCCGGCCTGCCATGGCGTCCACCATGAACTGCCATGAGGCGGCCACGTCCATCCAGCCGTGCACCAGGACCAGCGGTGTGGCGTCCTGCGCGGGCTTGCCCCAGACGAGCAGGTGGTAGTGCTGGTCGCGGATCGGTACAAACTCGCTGCGTGGGGTGCGGATGACTTGGTACATTCCGCAGATCATAGAAAACGCGAGGAGACAAGGCATGCGCACGAGTCGTCGCAGCGACAGTGGCACCGGTGCGCCGGATGCGCACGAGGTCCTGCACCGTGGGTTCGGCTGGGATGTGCCCGAGTGGTTCAACATGGCGCAGGTCTGCGCGCGCCGCTGGGCCGCGGATGCGCAGCATGCGGCGCAGACCGCCGTCATCGCCTGCGGGCCGGACCAGCCCGACCGCAGCCACAGCTACGCCCGGTTGCAGGAGCAGGCCAACCGCCTGTCGAACGCGCTGGTGGCATTGGGGGTGGGTCGCGGCGACCGGGTGGCCATCGTGCTGCCGCAGCGTTTCGAGACCGCGGTGGCCTACATGGCCGTGCTCCAGATGGGTGCGGTGGGCATGCCCCTGTCCCAGCTCTTCGGGCCCGAGGCCCTGGCCTACCGCCTCAAGGACAGTGAGGCGGTGGTGGCCATCTGCGACGCCGGCACCCATGCGGCGCTGCAGGGGGTCCGGGGTGACTGCCCGATGCTGCACACGGTCATCGCGGTCGATGGCGGTCTCACCCCGGGCAGCCCGGACCTGGACTGGGGGACCTTGCTGGCCCGGCAGTCCGGGCTGTTCGAGCTGGTGCCCACGCGGGCGGAGGAAGCGGCGGTGCTGATCTACACCAGCGGCACGACCGGCAACCCCAAGGGGGCGCTGATTCCGCACCGCGCGCTCATCGGCAACCTCAGCGGCTTCGTCTGCAGCCAGAACTGGTTCGGCTTCGATCCGTCCGACGGCTCCGTGGCGTCTTCGGCCGTCTTCTGGTCACCGGCGGACTGGGCCTGGACCGGCGGACTGATGGACGCCCTGCTGCCGACCCTGTATTTCGGCAGGCCCATCGTCGGCTACAACGGCCGCTTCTCGCCAGAGGTGGCCTTCGAGCTTCTGGCGCGGCACCGTGTGACGCACAGCTTCCTGTTCCCGACGGCGCTCAAGGCCATGATGAAGGCCTGCCCGAAGCCCCGGGCACGGTACGACATCCGGCTCGAAGGGCTGATGAGCGCGGGGGAGGCGGTGGGCGATGCGGTGTTCGCCTGGTGCGAGCAGGAACTCGGGATCACCGTCAACGAGATGTTCGGCCAGACCGAGATCAACTACATCGTGGGCAACTGCGCCCGCCTGTACCCGGCACGCCCGGGCAGCATGGGCAAGCCCTATCCCGGGCACCGGGTGGCGGTGCTGGACGAGCAGGGCCGCGAGTGCCCGCCGGGCGTGCCCGGGGACGTTTCCGTGCACCGCCTCGATGTGCACGGCCAGCCCGACCCGATCTTCTTCCTCGGCTACTGGAAGAACGAGGAGGCCACCCGGGGCAAGTTCACGCCGGATCCGTCCGCCACCGGCGTGCAGCGGCGGGAGCGCGACGAGGTGCTGGGCGTGCCGCGCCACAGCTGGTGCCGCACGGGTGACCTGGCGGTTCGCGATGCCGATGGCTACCTCTGGTACCAGGGCCGGGCGGACGACGTGTTCAAGGCGGCGGGCTACCGCATCGGTCCCAGCGAGATCGAGAACTGCCTGGTCAAGCACCCGGCCGTGGCCAACGCCGCGGTGGTGCCCAAGCCGGACCCCGAGCGCGGCGCGGTGGTCAAGGCCTATGTGGTGCTGGCACCCGGCCATGCGGGCAGCACTGCCCTGGTCCGGGAGCTCCAGGCCCATGTGAAGGGAAAGCTGGCGCCGTACGAATACCCGAAGGAGATCGAATTCGTCGATGCCCTGCCGATGACGACCACCGGCAAGGTGCAGCGGCGCGTCCTGCGACTGCAGGAAGAAGCCCGCTACCGGGCTGCGCAGGCGTCGGGCTGAGGGTGCCCCGCCGGATGGCCGCGGCGGGGCAACTGCCTGATCACCGCGCTGCCGCGGTCTGGGTTTCGGCGACGAAGATCTCGATGCGCCGGTTCTGGGCCCGCCCGGCGGCCGTGGCGTTGTCGGCGACGGGTTGCCTCGATCCGCGGCCCTCGGTCGAGAAGCGGGTGGGCGACACACCCCGGCCGACCAGGTAGTCACGGGCCGCATTCGCCCGGTCGAGCGACAGCGGGTCGTTGATCGCATCGCTGCCGGTGCTGTCCGTGTGGCCCACGATGGTCACCGTGGTCACGTTGTGGGCGTTGAGCGAGCCGGCGAACTGGTCCAGCACCCGTGCCAGGGTCGGCCGGACGGTCGAGCGGCCGACGTCGAAGCCGGCATCGGCGGGGACATCGAGCTTGAGCCGGTTGTCCGCCGTCTGGCTGACCGCGATGCCGGTGCCGGCCGTGGCGCTTTCCATGGCGGCCTTCTGCTCCTGCATCTTCTGCGACCAGATGTAGCCGCCGATGGCCCCGGCGCCTGCACCGATGACGGCCCCGGTGGCAGCGCTGCGGGAGTTTCCTGTCATGGCGCCCAGCAGGGCACCGGCTGCGGCCCCGATCGCCGCACCCTTGGTCGTGTCCTGCTGGGTCTGGGTCATGTTGGCACAGCCGCCCAAGGCGATGCCGGCGGCGGCTGCCAGCGCTGCGACAGCGGTGGCGGGACGGTGTGGGGTTCGGGGCTTGTCCTGCATGGGGTCTCCTTTGGCACAGAGGGTTGCGAAATTGTCCTGCAAGGGACGGCCATCAATGGCCTGCTGTGTTGAAATTAGCCCTTCGCCTTCCTTTGTGCAATGCCTTTTGCTCCCTGTTGCAAACCCTGTCATGAACCCTCATCCACTTGTCGCCGAAGCACCACAGCTTGCGCCCATCTGCCTGGGCACCATGACCTTCGGGGAGCAGGTCGGCGAGACCGATGCCCACGCCATCCTGGACCGCTCGCTCGAGCGCGGTGTGGCCTTCATCGATACCGCCGAGATGTACGCGGTGCCTGCGCGGGCCGAGACCTGCGGTGCGACCGAGACCATCATCGGCCGCTGGCTGGCACGTCGGCCCGGAGTGCGCGAGAAGCTGGTGCTGGCCACCAAGGTGGCGGGTCCGTCGCGCGGCATGCCCTGGATCCGCGGCGAGCAGTCCGGGCTGACCCGGGGCGAGATCGTGGCCGCCTGCGAGGGCAGCCTGCGCCGGCTTCAGACCGATGTGATCGACCTCTACCAGATCCACTGGCCGGCCCGCAACGTGCCGGCCTTCGGCGCGCTCAGCTTCGATCCCTCCCGGGACAAGGACTGTGCCTCCATCCACGAGCAGCTGGAGGCCATGGATCAGCTGGTGCGCCAGGGCAAGGTCAGGGCCATCGGCCTGTCCAACGAATCGCCCTACGGGGTGCACGAGTTCGTGCGCCTGGCCGAGCAGCACGGGCTGCCGCGTGTGCTCACCGTGCAGAACCCCTACTGCCTGATCAACCGCTCCTACGAGAACGGCCTCGATGAAACCTGCCACCGCCTGGGCGTTCACCTGCTGGCCTACTCGCCGCTGGGCTTTGGCCTGCTGACCGGCAAGTACGACGAGACAGGTCTGGTCGGCGACCACGGCCGCATGGCGCTGTACGAGTCGATGCGCAAGCAGCGCTGGGGCCGCCCCGAATCGCTGGACGCGGCGCGCCGTTACAACGCGCTGGCGCGCGAGCACGGCCTGACGCCCTCCCAGCTGGCGCTGGCGTTCTGCTACCGCAACTGGCGTGTGGCCAGCACCATCATCGGGGTGACCTCGCTGGCCCAGCTGGACGAATGTCTCGACGCCTGGGACGTGCAGCTCTCGCCCGAGCTGATGGCGGCCATCGACGCCATCCGCTGGGAAGTGCGCGACCCGGCGCAGTGATGGCGAAGAAGGCCCACGTCTGCGAAACGCCCGCCACCGCGTGGCTGAGGGCGAACAGCGTGGTGTTCACCGAGCATCCTTACGACTACCTCGAGCACGGCGGGGCCGGGCACAGCGCGGCCGTGCTGGGGCTGGATCCGCATGCGGTGGTCAAGACGCTCATCATGCAGGACGAGGCAGCCCGGCCGCTGGCCATCCTCATGCACGGAGACCGCACGGTCTCGACCAAGAACCTGGCGCGCCAGATCGGTGCCAAGTCGGTCGAACCCTGCCGTCCGGAGGTGGCCAACCGCCACAGCGGCTACCTGGTCGGAGGCACCTCGCCCTTTGGTCTGAAACGGGCCATGCCGGTGTACGTCGAGGAGTCTGTGCTGGCGCTGCCCCGGATCTGGATCAACGGCGGACGCCGCGGTTTCCTGGTCGGCATCGACCCGGCGGTGCTCGGCGGTCCGCTCGCTGCCCGGCCGGTGCGGTGCGCGCTGGCAGAATAGCGCCTCCCCGACCGAGGAGTACCCGTGGACGCCGTCTATCCTGTCATCGCCGTCGTGCTGGCCTATCTGGCCGGCTCCCTGTCGTTTGCCGTCGTGGTCAGCCGCCTGATGGGGCTGGCCGACCCGCGCACCTACGGCAGCAAGAACCCGGGCGCCACCAATGTGCTGCGGTCCGGCAGCAAGGCGGCCGCCGTGGTCACCCTGCTGCTCGATGCCCTCAAGGGCTGGCTGCCGGTGGTGCTGCTTGCCGGCTGGGGCCACCACTGGGGCCTGGGTGACGGCACGGTGGCGATGGCCGGCCTGGCCGCCTTTCTCGGGCACCTCTGGCCGGTGTTCTTCCGGTTTCAGGGTGGAAAGGGCGTGGCCACCGCGGCCGGTGTCATCCTGGCCTTCGAGCCCTGGCTCGGACTGGCCTCGCTGGCCACCTGGCTGATCGTCGCCTTCTTCTTCCGCTATTCGTCGCTGGCATCCATCGTGACGGCGGTGTTCGCCCCGGTGTACTACCTGTTCGGCTCCGGTGTGGCCTGGGACGCCCCTGGCATGAAGGTGCTCGCGCTGGCCGTGATGGCCGTGCTGCTGGTCTGGCGCCATGCCGAGAACATCAACCGGCTGGTTGCCGGCAAGGAAAGCCGCCTGGGAGCCAGGAAATGAGTGACCAGGACATCCGCCGCGTCGGCGTTTCCACGCGGTTTTCCGAACTGGCGGTGTTCAACGGCGTGGTCTACCTCGGAGGCATGGTGCCCGAGCGCGGCGACACCGACATCCGCGGCCAGACCGAGGACGTGCTGCAGCAGGTGGAGCACTGGCTGCGCCAGGCCGGCAGCGACAAGTCGCGCATCCTGCAGGCGCAGATCTTCCTGGCCGACATCGGCGAGATCGGCGCGATGAACGAGGTGTGGGACGCCTGGGTGGTGCCCGGAACCGCGCCGCCGCGGGCCACGGTGCAGGCGGCTCTGGCCAACCCGGCCTACCGCATCGAGATCGTCGTCACCGCGGCCCTGATGGCCGCCTGAAAGCCGTCTCGGCCGCGCGTCTCAGAAGCGCCGCTCCAGCGTCATCCGGTCGTTGGCGCGCTGCATCTCGAAGCGGGTCAGGAAGCTGTTGCCCAGCAGCACGTAGGGCATGGCCTGGGGCAGGACAATGCCGGGCACGTCGAACACCTGCACATCGCCGACACGCACCGACCCCAGGCGGATCTGGTGGCCGAGCACCTGTCCGTTGGCCGTGGCCACCGGCACGCGCTGTCCCTCCTCGTAGCGCAGGCTGATGCGGCGCGCGTCCGCTTCGCTCAGGATGACCAGGGTGGCGCCGGTGTCCACCATGAAGCGGACCGTTCGCCCGTTGATCTGGCCCATGGGCGTGAAGTGTCCCTGGCCGTCGGCGGTGAGCACGATGCGCTGGCCACCCGTACCGTCTGCGGCGCGCCCGCCGACGCTCACCGGCGCCTGGCCGACCCGGAGCTCCTGCCGCCGGCCTCCGACCTCCACCGTGGCCGTCTGTCCCTGCACCGCAAGCAGCTTGACCCCCTGGTGTGCCTGGCCCGGCGAGAGAAAGCGTGGCGCCGAGCCATCGATCACCACCAGCGCCTTGCCACCCGCCACCCCCGTCAGGGCCACGGATTGGGCGCCGGCCGTCCCGACGCAGGACAGCAGCAGGGCACAGGCAAGTGCCAGGGACCTGGGCATGGCGCGGTTTGCTCAGTCCCTGAAATTGTCGAACGACAGCGGCAGGTCCTTCATCTCGCTGCGGATCAGGGCGATGGCGGCCTGCAGGTCGTCGCGCTTGGCGCCGGTCACGCGCACCGAGTCACCCTGGATGGCGGCCTGCACCTTCATCTTGCTGGCCTTGATGGCCTGCTGGATCTTCTTGGCGTCCTCGCTGGCGATGCCGTTGCGCACCTTGACCACCTGCTTGACCTTGTCACCGCCGATCTTCTCGACCTTGCCGACGTCCAGGAAGCGCACATCGACGTTGCGCTTGGTCAGCTTGTTGCGCAGGATGTCCTCGACCTGCTGGAGCTGGAAGTCGGCATCGCCGAACAGCGTGATCTCCTTGTCCTTGAGCTCGATGCCGGCGCTGGTGCCCTTGAAGTCGAAGCGGGTGCCGATCTCCTTGGCGGTGTTCTCGACGGCGTTCTTCACCTCGACAAGATCGGCTTCGAGTTTGGTGTCAAAAGAAGGCATGGCAGGTGGTTGCAAAGTGCGTGAATGAGACAATCCGGGCATGTTAGTCGAGAAACAGGTGTCCCTCCAGCCTTACAACAGCTTCGGCATCGCTGCGCGCGCCGAACTGCTGGCCCGGATAGGCCACCCGTCCGACCTGCTGGGACTGATGGCGCAGCCCGAGTGGGGCACCTCCGCTCACTTCATCCTGGGCGGGGGCAGCAACCTGGTGATCACGGGCGATGTGTCCGGTCTGGTCCTCAAGGTCGAGATCCCCGGGCGCTGCCTGGTCGAAGAGTCGCCCAAGGGGTGGCTGGTGGAGGCCGGCGCCGGCGAAAACTGGCACGACTTCGTGGCCTGGACACTGGAGCAGGGCTGGCCCGGCCTGGAGAACCTGGCCCTGATCCCGGGCACCGTGGGGGCTGCGCCGGTCCAGAACATCGGTGCCTATGGCGTGGAGCTGCAGGACCGTTTCCATTCGCTCGATGCCATCGACCTGGACAGCGGCCGTGGTTTCACGCTGGATGCGGCGCAATGCGGCTTCGGATACCGCGACTCGGTGTTCAAGCACGCACCATCGGACGCGCGCAGCATGGGACTGGCGGGCCGCGCACTGATCACCCGCGTGCGCTTCTGGCTGCCCAGGCCCTGGAAGCCGGTTCTGGGCTACCTGGACCTCCAGCGCAGGATGGAGGAGACCGGCATCCGACACCCCGATGCGCGCCAGGTCTTCGACTGGGTGGTGGCCATCCGCCGCGCCAAGCTGCCCGACCCGGCGGTCATCGGCAACGCCGGCAGCTTCTTCAAGAACCCGACGGTCACGCCCGAGCAATGCGCGGACATCATCGCGCGCGACCCCAGGGTGGTGCACTACCCCATGCCCGACGGCAGCGTCAAGCTGGCCGCCGGCTGGCTGATCGACGCCTGCGGCTGGAAGGGCAAGACCCTGGGGCATGCCGGGGTCTACGAGAAGCAGGCGCTGGTGCTGGTCAACCGCGGAACGCCCGAGAGTCCCTGCACCGGCGGCGAGGTCATGACCCTGGCCCGGGCCATCCAGACCAGTGTCTACGAGCGCTTCGGCATCCGGCTGGAGCCGGAGCCGGTGGTGCTCTGACCTTTTAGGTCCTTTGCGCACCCTCGGTGGAGCCGGGGTGGGGCGCTGCAAAGCGAAGTAAAGGAGGAGGCGGCCGCAGGTCGCCGGGGGACATGAGCGGCGCAGTGCCGCGCCCTGGCACCGCCCGCTCCACGAAGTCAGATCACTTGCTGCCTTCGAGCTTGAAGATCTCCGGCCCCTGGCCGACCGACAGCAGGCCGGTGTGGGCATAGATGCCCAGCTTCCCGCGGGTGTCGGTGATGTCCAGGTTGCGCATGGTCAGCTGGCCGATGCGGTCCAGCGGGCTGAACGGCGCGTCCTCGACCTTCTCCATCGACAGCCGCTCGGGCGCGTAGGTCAGGTTGGGGCTCTCGGTGTTGAGGATGCTGTAGTCGTTGCCGCGGCGAAGCTCCAGCGTCACCTCGCCGGTGACGGCGCGGGCCACCCAGCGCTGGGCTGTCTCGCGCAGCATGATCGCCTGCGGGTCGAACCAGCGGCCCTGGTAGAGCAGGCGGCCGAGCTTCAGGCCGTTGATGCGGTACTGCTCGATCGTGTCCTCGTTGTGGATGCCGGTGACCAGGCGCTCGTAGGCGATGTGCAACAGCGCCATGCCCGGGGCTTCGTAGATGCCGCGGCTCTTGGCTTCGATGATGCGGTTCTCGATCTGGTCGCTCATGCCCAGGCCATGCCGGCCGCCGATCTCGTTGGCCTTGAGGAACATGTCCACCGGCGAGTCGAAGGTCTGGCCATTGATGGCGACCGGCTGGCCCTCCTCGAAACGGACGGTGACCTCTTCGGCCTTCACCTCGACCCCGGGTTGCCAGAACGCCACGCCCATGATCGGGTTGACGATGCGGATGCCGCTGGAGAGCTCTTCCAGGTCCTTGGCCTCGTGGGTGGCGCCGAGCATGTTGCTGTCGGTGCTGTAGGCCTTCTCGACCGACATCTTGTAGTCGAAGCCGTTGGCGATCAGGAACTCGCTCATCTCCTTGCGGCCACCGAGCTCGTCGATGAAGCTCTGGTCGAGCCAGGGCTTGTAGATCTTCAGGCTGGGGTTGGTCAGCAGGCCATAGCGGTAGAAGCGCTCGATGTCGTTGCCCTTGAAGGTCGAGCCGTCGCCCCAGATGTGGACGTCGTCCTCCTTCATCGCGGCCACCAGCATGGTGCCGGTGACAGCCCGGCCCAGCGGTGTCGTGTTGAAGTAGGTGATGCCGCCGGTGCTGATGTGGAAGGCGTTGCACTGGATGGCGGCAATGCCTTCATGGGCCAGCTGGAGCCGGCAGTCCACCAGGCGGGCCTTTTCGGCGCCGTAGGCCATCGCCTTGCGCGGGATGGCTTCGTAGTCGTCCTCGTCGGGTTGGCCCAGGTTGGCGGTGTAGGCATAGGGCAGGGCGCCCTTTTGCTTCATCCACAGCAGCGCGGCGGAGGTGTCCAGGCCGCCCGAGAAGGCGATGCCGACCTTGTTGCCCTTGGGCAGGTTTTGCAGGATGGTGGCCATGAGTGATCAACCGTAGTGGCAGATGTAGTGGAATGCCTCGCTCACGCGGATCTCGAAGCTGCTGTTGCCCGGCACGCTGAACTGCTCGCCGGCCTGGCAGGTCTTCCAGGCGTCGGTGCCGGCCAGCCTGTACTCGCAGCCGCCGGCCACGCACTCCATGATTTCCGGTGCGGCGGTGCCGAACGTCAGGGTCGCGGGCAGGACGACGCCGACCGACTTTTTCGTGCCGTCGGGCAGGGTGATGGCGTGGCTGACGCACTTGCCGTCGAAGTACACATTGGCCTGGGTCGTGACGGACACGCCGTCGATGCGGGAGGTGGTCATGTTGTGGTCGGGAGAAAGCGGGGCGGCGCGAGGCCGGGCAAAACCCGCATTTTAGGTGGGTGGCAGGCTCAGAGCCGGGCCGACCAGGCGCCGGCGTCGAAGCCGGCGGTGATGCCCCCGCCGTGTTCCTCGTCCCATTCGACGACCGGCCGCTTGATCAGCGAGCCATGTTCCAGGGCGAGCGCCTGCGCGGCGGATGCGTCGGTGACCCCGGCCCGGGTCTGCTCGTCCAGGCCGCGCCAGGTCGTGCCCTTGCGGTTGATGACGGTCTCCCAGCCCAGCACCTCGATCCAGTGCCGCAGGCGGTCGGCCGGCACGCCCGCTTTCCTGAAGTCATGAAAACGGTAAGCCAGCCCCTGGCTGTCCAGCCAGTGGCGCGCCTTCTTCACCGTGTCGCAATGGGGTATGCCGTAAAGGGTGATCATGGCCGGATTGTCGCTGCTGCGCCGGCCGCGGTGGGACAATAGGGGCATGCTTGACCTGCCGCTGCAACCCCATCCAAGGACTCTGGGCGAATGGCTGGCCCACTGTGAACGCCTGCATCCGGCCTCGATCGACATGGGGCTGGACCGCGTGCAGCGGGTGGCCCGCCGGATGGACCTGCGCTTCGACTGTCCCGTCATCACGGTGGCCGGAACCAATGGCAAGGGATCGACCTGCGCCATGCTCGAGTCCATCTACGCGGAAGCCGGCTACCGCACGGGCCTGTACACATCGCCGCACCTGGTGCATTTCGAGGAGCGCTGCCGCATCCAGCGCGAGGCGGTGGCGGCCGCCGTGCTCGAGCCTGCCTTTGCCGAGGTGGAGGTGGCCCGGCTCGGACAGGACGGGGACGACGGGGTCGGCGCGGTCAGCCTGACCTACTTCGAGTTCACCACCCTGGCCATCCTGCGCACGCTGTCCCGCGCCGGTCTGGACGTGGTCATCCTGGAGGTCGGTCTGGGCGGCCGGCTCGATGCGGTCAACATCATCGACCCGGACTGCGCCGTCATCACCTCGATCGATCTCGACCACATGGCCCTCCTGGGGCCCGACCGCGAGTCGATCGGCTACGAGAAGGCCGGCATCATGCGCACCGGCAGGCCCGTGGTGGTCAGCGATCCGGCGGTGCCGCAGAGCGTGATCGACCGTGCCACCGAGGTGGGGGCGGACCTCTGGCGCATCGGCAGGGATTTCCATTTCGCCGGCGACAAGCAGCAGTGGGGCTGGGCCACGCATCCGTCGCGTGGCGGCCGGCGCTACAGCGGGATGGCCTACCCCGGTCTGCGGGGCGCCAACCAGCTGGTCAACGCGGCGGGGGTTCTGGGGGCCATCGAGACCTTGCGCG
>SBFS01000222.1 GCA_006227825.1 Burkholderiales bacterium
ATGCCGCTCGGTGCACGGAAGGTCTGGCCGGCCATGGCGGCGATCACCTTGTCCACATCGGTCGACTTGGCCTTCTCCACGGCCTGTTTCCACATGTTGATGCCGATGTAGGTCGCCTCCATCGGATCGTTGGTCAGCGGCTTGTCCTTGTGGCCGGGAATGTTCTTGGCCTTGGCGTAGGTGGCCCATTTCCTGGTGAACTCGTCGTTGGCCGGGTTCTTCAGGCTCATGAAATAGTTCCATGCGGCCAGGTGCCCCTCCAGGGGCTTGGTGTCAACGCCACGCAGCTCTTCCTCGCCGACACTGAAGGCCACCACGGGCACATCGGTCGCCTTCAGGCCCGCGTTGCCCAGTTCCTTGTAGAAGGGCACATTGGAGTCACCGTTGATGGTCGAGACCACCGCGGTCTTCTTGCCCTGGCTGGAGAACTGCTTGATCTTGGCAATGATCGACTGGTAATCGCTGTGACCGAAGGGCGTGTACTCCTCCATGATGTCGCTGTCGGGAATGCCCTTGGACTTCAGGAAGGCGCGCAGGATCTTGTTGGTGGTGCGCGGGTACACATAGTCGGTGCCCAGCAGCACGAAGCGCTTGGCCGAACCTCCGTCCTTGCTCAGCAGGTACTCCACCGCGGGAATGGCCTGCTGGTTGGGCGCGGCGCCGGTGTAGAACACGTTCTTGCTCAGCTCTTCGCCTTCGTACTGGACCGGATAGAACAGCAGGCCGTTGAGCTCCTCGAAAACGGGCAGCACGGACTTGCGGCTCACCGAGGTCCAGCAGCCGAAGACCACCGCCACCTTGTCCTGCGTCAGCAACTGGCGCGCGCGCTCGGCGAACAGCGGCCAGTTCGACGCCGGGTCAACCACGACGGGCTCGAGCTTCTTGCCCATCACGCCACCCTTGGCGTTGATCTCCTCGATGGCCATCAGCACCGTGTCCTTGAGCACGGTCTCCGAAATGGCCATGGTGCCCGAGAGACTGTGCAGCACGCCGACCTTGATGGTCTCCTGTGCGTGGGCCGGGAGGACCGCCAGCCCCCCGAGGGTGGCTGCGGTGGCCGCTGCGGACAGGGCCTTGAGCGTGAATCGACGTGAGTTCTGCATGGCGCTTCTCCAGGTTCAGATGCATTCGTTGAAAGGGCTGACTTTCGCCACCGGATCGCCTTGTTCGGGCTCTTCCGAGGGGGTCAGACGGATGCTAGGGAGAACCCTGAGAGGCGTCTGTACGCCGGGTGGCGTATGCGGGGTCAGATGCCTTGCCGCGGCTGCAGCAACGGCACGCGGTTGATCGCCATCGCCGCCGCCGCCGTGCGTGTCTCCACCCCCAGCTTGGCGTGGATGCGCTCCAGGTGTTTCTTGACCGTGGCCGGGCTGGCACCCAGGATCTCGCCGATGTCGCGGTTGATCTTGCCCTTGGCCACCCAGTAGAGGACCTCGGCCTCGCGCGCGGTCAGCCCGAAGGCCTGGGCCAGCGCTTCGAGCACGCTGGCGTCCGAGGTTTCCTGCATCACGATCAGCCAGTCACCCCCCTCGCCATTGGGGCTGGCGTCCGCAGGGTCACCCACCTGCAGGTGCAGACGGAAGGTCAGGCGACGCGGACCGTTCTCCAGCGTCAGCCGCGGCGGCTCCTGCGCAGCCCGCCCGGGCACCTGCAGGTCGGGCAGGTGGCGCCGCAACCATTGCAGCACCGCAGCCGGTGTCTGGGGCGCCTGGGTGCCGCAGTAGCGTTGCAGCAGCTCGCGTGCCAGAGGCGTCTGCCACATCAGCCGGCCGTCGCGCTCACGCACGGTGATGGTGGCATACCCGAATGCGTCGAGCGCGTTGCGCGCCTGCTCGCGCTCGACCGCACCTGCGCGGGCATGGCGGGCGCTGCGCAGGTGCACACCCATGCGGGCCATCACCTCGCGTGGCTTGATGGGCTTGGTGACGTAGTCGGTGCCACCGGCATCCAGCGCCGCCACCAGATGCTCGGTTTCGGTCAGGCCGGTCATGAAGATGATGGGAATGTGGGCGGTCGCAACATCGGCCTTGAGGCAGCGCGCCACCTCGAACCCGTCGATGCCCGGCATCACGGCATCGAGCAGGATCACATCGGGCCGTGCCTGTTGCGCCCGCCTCAGCGCACTTTCCCCATCCAGTGCCACCAGCACGGTGAAGCCGGCGGCATCCAGCGCGTCATGCAAGGGCGCCACATTGTCCGGGACATCGTCCACGATCAGCACCACCACCGCGTCACCGGCCGGCAAGGCACCCTCATCGCCGCCCTGAACCACCAGGCCCGTCCCGTTCATGGCTTGCGCTCGCCCGCCTCGGCCACACAAAGGGCTTTCAGCCGCTGCTCGATGACCTCGAAGCGGAATTCGCGCGCCAGCAACTTGAGCTGCCGCGCGAGTTCGGCCTGCTCCGGACGTTGAACCACCCAGTCCTCCAGCCACTCGACGATTCCACGTGGATAACCCAGCCGGACCCGTTCGAACAAAGGCGCCAACTCCTCGCAGACGATCGGCGCAACGTGCTCCGCCGCCGCAGTGACGACAGCCTGCTCCCGCTCCCGGTCCTTCTGGTCGCGCACCCATTCGAGTCCGAGCTTCTGCCCCAGCCAGGCCAGCAGGTCACTGCGTCGCACGGGCTTGACGAAGAAGTCCTGCGGCAGCGCATCGGCCTGAACGTCCAGCTCGGCCTGCAAGCCCCGGTCGAAGGCATTGGCCGAGACCACCGCCAGAGGCACATCGCCCCAGCCCTGCTGGCGCAGACGGCGGATCGTCTCCCATCCGTCGATGCCGGGCATGGCCAGATCCATGAAGATCGCATCGGGCGCTCCCGCAACTGCGGGCCGCAGGCCCTCGAGCAGCGCCAGGGCGTCATGTCCGCTGGTGGCCAGGCGGACCTCGAACCCGAGCGGTGTGAGCCAGTGGGCCAGCAGGTTCCGGTCGGCCTCCTCGTTGTCCACGACCAGGATGTGTCGGCGAACACCCAGATAGCCCGAGGGCGCACGAATGCCGGCAGGCTCAGCCACCGGTGTTCCGTGCCATTCGGGCAGGAACAGACGCACCGTGAACACCGTGCCCTCCCCGGGCACGCTGCGCACACCCATCTGTCCCCCCATGAGATCGGTGAGCATGCGGGCAATCGTGAGGCCAAGCCCTGATCCCGAACCGCCAGGCACACCGACGCCCCCCTCGACAGACGCCCGCTCGAACGGCTCGAAGACCCGCTCCAGATCCTGCTGCTGCAGCCCGGGCCCGGTGTCCCTGACCTCGAACAGGGCCATCTCGCGCGCATGGACAACGTGCAGGCAGACTGTGCCCTCGCGTGTGAACTTGACCGCGTTGCCCAGCAGGTTGATCAGGATCTGGCGCAGACGCTTCTCGTCCGCGCGGACCATGGGTGGCAGCCGGCCCTCGCAGCGGAACTCGAACCGCAGGCCCTTGGCGGCGGCCTGCAACTCGAACAGCCTGGCCACCTCGCGCAAGGTGTCGGCAAACGCCATCGGTCGGACATCCAGGGCCAGACGACCCGACTCGATGCGCGCAATGTCCAGCGTGCCCTCGATCAGCGACAACAGGTGCTCACCGCCCCGGTTGATCACCTGGATGGCCTGCGCCCGGTGGGGCGGCAGCTCGGTGTCCTCCTGCAACAACTGGGCATAGCCCAGGATGCTGTTGAGCGGTGTGCGCAGCTCATGGCTGATGGTGCTGATGTACCGTGTCTTGGCCCGGTTGGCGGCCTCCGCCGCACGGCGCGCCTGCTGCAGGGCTTCGTCGGTGCGGCGGTGCGACTCGATCTCCTGCATCAGAAGCCGTGTCTGACGGTTCGACTCCTCCTGGGCGACCTCGCGGCTCTTGTGTGCCAGCACCATCCACCAGGCGATGGTCGCGGCAATCAGGATCAGCACCGCGTACACCTGCATGAAGCCCGAGCGAAGGGCGGCATCCAGCAGGCCGGTGTCGGCCACGGCAGGCAGCCCCTGGTCCAGCCCCTGCACCTGCTGCCGGTAGAGCAGGGCAAGAACCGCGGCCAGCACCGGCGCCAGCACCAGCATGATCAGAAGGTAGTGCGCGAGGCCCGCCTCCAGATAGGGCCACATGCGCCGAGGCATGAGTCGGCGAAGCGCCGCCGCCCACTGCACCGACAGGCGCGCATGGGGCTTGCACAGGTCGCCGCAGCGTGCGTCCAGCGTGCAGCACAGCGAACAGATCGGCCCCTGATAGGCCGGGCAATGCGCCATGTCCGGCACCTCGTACTCGCGTTCACAGATCACGCAGCGACGGGCAGCAGGACCCTGCTGCTCGCCGCGCGGCGCCGGTCTGGCCAGGTAGTAACGGCCGCGCGTGGCCCACGCGATCAGGGGCGCCGTGACCAGGGCGGTCACCATGGCAATGACGGCAGAGAACGCCTGCGCGCCCTCGCCCATCAGACCCAGGTGGGCAGCGATGGAGAGCGCGGAAGCCAGCACCATCGCGCCCACCCCCACCGGGTTGATGTCGTAGAGATGCGCACGCTTGAACTCGATGCCCGGCGGCGACCAGCCCATGGGCTTGTTGATGACCAGGTCCGCGACCACCGCCATGATCCAGGCAATGGCGATGTTGCTGTAGAGCCCCAGCACCTCGCCCAGTGCCTTGAACACGTTCATCTCCATCAGCATGAAGGCGATCAGGGTGTTGAACACCACCCACACCACCCGCCCCGGATGGCTGTGGGTGAGGCGGGAGAAGAAGTTGCTCCAGGCCAGGGAGCCGGCATAGGCGTTGGTGACGTTGATCTTCATCTGCGAGACCACCACGAACAGCGCCGTGGCGGCCACCGCCCAGCCATAGTCCGCGAAAACAAACTCGTACGCGGCCAGGTACATCTGGTTGGGGTCGACCGCGCGCTCGGGGGGCACCATGTGGCTGATCGCCAGGTAGGCGAGAACGGCGCCACCCAGCATCTTGAGCACGCCAATCACCACCCAGCCGGGCCCACCGGCGAGCACGGCGGACCACCAGCGCCAGCCCTGCCCCGGCTGCTGCTGCGGCATGAACCGCAGGTAGTCGACCTGCTCGCCCATCTGCGTGATGAGCGCAATGCCCACCGTCAGGGCCGCACCAAAGAGGTGCCAGTCGAAATGCACTCCCGAGCCGGATTCACCCCCATAGCGCACCACTTCGGTGAACACCTGCGGCGCATGCCACCAGACCGCCACAAAGGGCACCACCATCATCACCAGCCACAGCGGCTGGGTCCAGACCTGGAACCGGCTGATCACCGAAACCCCGTGCGTGACCAGCGGGATCACCACCAGTGCGCAGATCAGGTACCCCCAGGCAGGGGGAATGTCGAGCGCCAGTTCGAGCGCGTACGCCATGACCGCCGCCTCGAGCGCAAAGAAGATGAAGGTGAACGAAGCGTAGATGAGCGAGGTGATCGTCGAGCCGATGTAGCCGAAACCGGCACCGCGCGTGAGCAGGTCCATGTCGACTCCATGGCGCGCCGCATACACGCTGATGGGGAGACCGGCCGCGAAGATGATCAGTCCGGTGGCCACGATGGCCCAGAACGCATTGACGAAGCCGTACTGGACCAGCAGCGTGGCCCCGACCGCCTCCAGGATGAGGAAGGACGCCGCACCGAAGGCCGTGTTGGCCACCCGCCATCCGCTCCACCGGCGAAAGCGCTGCGGCGTGAAGCGCAACGCGTAGTCCTCCATCGTCTCGGAGGCCACCCAGCTGTTGTAGTCGCGCCGCACCTTGATGATGCGCTGCGGGGGCAATCCGTCCGCGTGGCCCCGCACCATGTCGGTGGCCATGTTCTCCGGTGCTGCTGCCTTGGCGTCCACCGGCCACGAGCTGCAGCTTTCATGCCACGCGCAGATCCCGAGGCACGCTAATTGCTGAACGAAGGTCAAAGCACAGGCATGATTGCACCATGGAACTGACACCACGCGAGAAGGACAAGCTGCTCATCTTCACCGCGGCCCTGCTGGCCGAGCGGCGCAAGGCCCGCGGCCTCAGGCTCAACCACCCGGAGGCTGTCGCCCTCATCACCGCCGCCGTCATGGAGGGCGCACGCGACGGCAAGACCGTCGCCCAGCTCATGAGCGAGGGCCGGCAGGTGCTCACCCGTGGCGACGTGATGGAGGGTGTTGCGGAAATGATTCCGGACATCCAGGTCGAAGCCACCTTCCCGGACGGCACCAAACTGGTGACCGTCCACGACCCGATCAACTGACCCCACGGAGCCGCCATGAGCACACGCCTGCCCGCCCTGACCCTGCTGATGATCACCCTGCCGGCGGCCGCGCACGACGGGCATGGCCTGGCCGGCGGCCACTGGCATGCCACCGACGTTCTGGGCTTTGCCGTGGCAGGCCTGGTCGCCCTGGCGATCTGGCTTTCGCGCAAGTGAGGGCCGGCATGATCCCGGGTGAACTGATCGTCGACGAGGGCGAACAC
>SBFS01000287.1 GCA_006227825.1 Burkholderiales bacterium
CCGGCATCGAGGCGGCCATCCGGCAGAAGCTGGGCAAGCACCTGGTGCAGCCGGCGGGGCTCAAGTCGGTTGCCTGAACCCGCAAGCCTGCAATCGTCCACGTGCAAATGTTTTCACGCGGCCTGTGAGCCTGATTTCACCGGGCCCGGGAAAGCTTGCAGTAGGCTGAATGCTTGGCCTCAAAGGCCTGTCCGGCGAGGGAAAACCCCCAAAAAGGCCCGCTTGCAGCTTCCTACAATGTGTGGCGACTGTTCAGTAGTCGGCCGTTGCCCAGTGCAACGGTGAAGCCCATCCACAACCACGGAGTCAATCAACATGGATCGTCGTTCCCTTATCAAGCACGCGGGTATTGCCGGTGTGCTCGCCGCCGGTGCCGCTCCTGCCGTCCACGCCCAGGCCACCATCCGCTGGCGCCTGGCTTCCAGCTTCCCGAAGGCGCTGGACACCATCTACGGCGCAGCCGAGGTGTTCGCCAAGGGCGTCAGCGACATGTCCGGCGGCAAGTTCACCATTTCGGTGCACCCGGGTGGCGAGCTGATGCCCGCCTTCGGTGTGGTCGACGGCGTGCAGCAGGGCACGGTCGAGGTGGCCCACACGGCGCCCTACTACTTCCACGGCAAGGACGAGACCTTCGCCATCGGCACCGCCATCCCCTTCGGCCTCAACAGCCGCCAGCTGACCGCCTGGTTCTACGACGGCAACGGCATGAAGCTGATGCGCGAGTTCTACGACCAGTACAACATCGTGAACTTCTGCGGTGGCAACACCGGCGCCCAGATGGGTGGCTGGTACCGCAACGAGATCAAGGGCGCTGGCGACATCAAGGGCATGAAGATGCGTCTGGGCGGGTTCGCCGGCCGTGTGCTCGAGCGCATGGGCGGTGTGCCCCAGAACATCCCGGGCGGCGAGATCTACCAGGCCCTGGAGCGCGGCACCATCGACGCCACCGAGTGGGTGGGCCCGTACGACGACGAGAAGCTGGGCTTCTTCAAGGTCGCCAAGAACTACTACTACCCGGGCTGGTGGGAAGGCGGCGCCCAACTGGACTTCTACATCAACAAGGCAGCCTTCAACGGCCTGTCGAACGAATACAAGGCGATCGTCGAGCACGCCGCCGCCAACGCCCACACCACCATGCAGGCCATGTACGACGCCCGCAACCCGGCCGCCCTCAAGCGCCTGGTGGCCGGTGGCGCCAAGGTGCTGCCCTTCCCGCGCTCGGTGATGGACGAGGCCTTCAAGCAGTCCATGGGCCTGTACGAAGAGCTCAACGCGAAGAACGCCAACTGGAAGAAGGTGTACGCCGACTACGCCAACTTCCGCCGCGACCAGAACCTCTGGTTCCGCTTCACCGAAGCGCGTTTCGACAGCTACATGCAGGCCGCCAAGCTGTAAGCTGGACTGTCAACCGGCAAGAAACCCCGCCCGTGCGGGGTTTTTTGCTCGGGCCGTCGCAGCCCGGGCCGTCAGCTTGCCCACAGCTGCCCGGCCCGGCAGCCCGCTAGACTGGCGGGCGCTCTTCAACCCAGTGCCATGGGGATCTCCTTATGCCCTTCCTGCTCCAGATTTCCCGCCTGATCGACGGCCTCAACCGGGTCGTCGGCTACCTGGCCATGTGGATGATCCTCGCGGCCACCCTCATCAGCGCCGGCAACGCCATCGTGCGCAAGACCGTCGGCACCAGCTCCAACGCGTGGCTGGAAATCCAGTGGTACCTGTTTGCCGCCGTCTTCATGCTCGGTGGCGGTTACGCCTTCCTGCGCAATGCCCATGTGCGCATCGACTTCCTGTCCAGCCGCTTCACCCCGCGCGGCCGCAACTGGGTCGACATCATCGGCATCGTGGTCTTCCTGCTGCCCCTGTGCTACCTGATGATCAGCCTGGGCTGGCCGCTGTTCTACCTGGGCTGGGAGTCGGGCGAGGTCTCGACCAACGCCGGCGGCCTCATCCGCTGGCCTGTGTATCTGCTGATCCCGGTGGGTTTTGCCCTGCTGGCCGCCCAGGGGCTGTCCGAGCTCATCAAGCGGGCCGCCTTCCTGACCGGTCATGCCGCCGACCCCCTGGACCACACCGGCCCGAGTGAAGCCGAGATGCTGGCCAAGGACATCGCCGAGGCCGAGCGGCGCAAGGCCGAGCTCGAGTCGGCCCAGAAGAACTGAGCGAGCACCCCATGATCGAATTCCTGACCAACAATTTCGTGCCCCTGATGTTCGTGGGGCTGGTGGTGTTCCTGCTGATGGGTTTCCCGGTGGCGTTCTCGCTGTCGGCCACGGGCCTGTTCTTCGGGCTCATCGGCATGGAGCTCGGGCTGTTTCCGGCCAACCTGTTCCAGGCGCTGCCCCTGCGGGTGTTCGGCATCATGCAGAACGACACGCTGCTGGCCATCCCGTTCTTCACCCTGATGGGCATCATCCTCGAGCGCAGCCGCATGGCCGAGGACCTGCTGGAGACCGTCGGCCAGGTGTTCGGCCCGGTGCGTGGCGGTCTGGGCATCGCCGTCATCCTGGTGGGGGCGCTGCTGGCCGCCACCACCGGCGTCGTGGCGGCCTCGGTCATCTCGATGGGCCTGATCGCGCTGCCCATCATGCTGCGTTACGGCTACAACCGCACGATTGCCACCGGCACCATCACCGCCTCGGGCACCCTGGCGCAGGCGCTGCCGCCCTCGCTGGTGCTGATCGTGCTGGCCGACCAGCTCGGCCGGTCGGTCGGCGACATGTATGCCGGTGCGCTCATTCCCGGTGCCATGCTCGTCGGGATGTACCTGCTGTTCGTGATCGGCGTGGCCCTCTTCAAGCCCTCCTGGGTGCCGGCCCTGCCTCCCGAGGCCCGCGTCTACAGCGAACCCAGCGGCGCCAGCGGCCACAAGTCCCTGGTGGTGCTGCTGGCGGTCTCGACCGTCGCCGGCCTGGCCTGGGCCCAGGTGCACGAGAGCATCATGAACCCGGTGATGAACCGCACCGCAGAGGCCCCGCGCGACGAGGTATTCATCCTGTCGATGTCGGTCGGGTCTTTCGTGGCCTTCACCCTGGCGCTGATCAACAAGTTCCTGCGGCTGGGCCTGCTCTCGCGACTGACCGAGCGCGTGACCTTCGCCCTGATCCCGCCGCTGGTGCTGATCTTCCTCGTGCTGGGCACCATCTTCCTGGGCTGGGCGACCCCCACCGAGGGCGGTGCCATGGGCGCCGTCGGTGCCCTCATCCTGGCGGGTTTCCGCGGCACGCTGAATCTCAAGATGCTGATGCAGGCGATGGAGAACAGCACCAAGCTGGCCATCTTCGTGATGTTCATCCTGATCGGCTCGACGGTGTTCAGCTTCACCTTCAATGCCGCCGACGGGCACTTCTGGGTCGAGCACCTGTTCGACAAGCTGCCGGGGGGGCAACTGGGCTTCCTGCTCTTCGTGAACTTCCTGGTCTTCGTGCTCGGGTTCTTCATCGACTTCTTCGAGATCGCGTTCATCGTGGTCCCGCTGCTGGCGCCGGTGGCCGAGAAGATGGACATCAACCTGATCTGGTTCGGCATCCTGCTGGCCATGAACCTGCAGACCTCGTTCCTGACCCCGCCCTTCGGCTTTGCGCTGTTCTACCTGCGCAGCGTGGCCGCGCGCACGGACTACACCGACGAGATCACCAGGAAGCGCATCCCTGCCGTCACCACCACCCAGATCTACAAGGGCTCGATCGCCTTCATCATCCTGCAGGTCATCATGGTGGCGGTGATCCTGTTCAACCCGGGCCTGGTCATCGGCAACCTCGACAAGCCCGTCGAGGTCGATGCCGATGCCGTGCGTGAGCAGCTGCTCAACATGGGCGGCGCCGCCGGCGAAGGCTGGGGCGACGAGAACCCGTGGGGTGACGCGGAGCCGGCAGCCGAGGAACCGGCAGTCCCCGAGCCGGCCGCCGGCGAGGAAGGCGCTGGCGCGGACGACCCGGCCCGGGCCCTGGAAGAAGCGGTGCGCCGTTCGGCCGAGTGAGCGGGCCGCAGCGTTGCATGCAGATCGACGTCAAGGTCATTGATGAACGGCTGCGGGGGCAACTGCCCTCGTACGCCACGCCCGGCAGCGCAGGCCTGGACCTGCGCGCCTGCCTGGACGTGCCGCTCACGCTGCAACCCAACGCCTGGCAACTGGTGCCCACGGGCCTGGCCATCCACCTGGCCGATCCGGGCCATGCGGCGCTCATCCTGCCGCGCTCGGGTCTTGGGCACAAGCACGGCATCGTGCTGGGCAACCTGGTCGGCCTGATCGACAGCGACTACCAGGGCCAGCTCATGGTCAGTGCGTGGAACCGCAGCCCTGCGGCCTTCACCATCGAACCCATGGAGCGCATCGCTCAGCTGGTGATCGTGCCGGTCGTGCAGGCCAGTTTCCGGCTGGTGGACGATTTCACGGTGACCAGCGAGCGCGGCGCCGGCGGCTACGGGTCGACCGGCCGCGGCTGAGGTGCCGGCCCGCGACGACCGTCGCCCCTCAGTGCAGCGTGGGCGGGTCTTCGTCCGAAGCGGAAGGCGGCTCGCCGGGCGGCATGCGGAAGAAGCCCGTGCCCAGGGTGCCACGGCCCACTTCTTCCAGCTCGGCCTCCCGGACCGCATGCACCTTGAGGCTGACCCGCAGGGCCACACCGGCCAGCGGGTGGTTGCCGTCCATCACGACATGGTCCGGGTAGATGTCGCTGACGAAGTAGAGCCGGTCCCGGGGTGCCTGGGCACTGCAACCGGGCGGCAGCCCCTCGAAACCCATGCCTTCCTCGATGTCGGCGGGGAACAGGTGCCGCGGCTCCAGAAACAGCAACTGGTCGTCGTAGTCGCCAAAGGCGTCGTGCGGCTCCAGGTGGACGTCGACCGTGTCGCCCGGCCCGTGACCCTGCAGCGCGTCCTCGATCTTGGCCAGCAGGTCCTGGCCGCCGACCAGGAACTCGACCGGCTCATCCAGCACGTCGAGCACCTCGCCCAGCGTGTCCTTCAGGACCCAGGTCAGTGAAACCACGCACTGGTGGCTGATGTTCTTGCGGCTTTTCATCGGACAATTGTCCCATGTCTGCACACGCTGCCCCACTGCCTGCACTCTCCGTGGACCAGCCCACGCGCCTGCTCGGGGGCATGAGTCCGGCCCGTTTCATGCGCCTGCACTGGCAGAAGAAGCCCTTGCTGGTGCGCCAGGCCGTGGCGGATTTCGTGCCGCCCCTCTCGCGCGCCGGGCTTTTTGACCTGGCCGCGCAGCCCGGTGTCGAGTCGCGCCTGATCGTGCAGGGGCCCGGGGGCTGGACCTTGCGGCACGGACCGTTCGCCCGCCGTGCGCTGCCGCCCCTGCGGCGGCCGGGCTGGACCCTGCTGGTCCAGGGCGTCGACCTGCACAACGATGCGGCCCACGGGCTGCTGTCGCGCTTTCGCTTCGTGCCCGATGCCCGGCTGGACGACCTGATGATCTCCTGGGCCAGCGACGGTGGCGGGGTGGGCCCGCATTTCGACAGTTACGACGTGTTCCTGCTGCAGGCCAGCGGCCGCCGGCGCTGGCGCATCGGCCGGCAGAAGGACCTGTCGCTGCAGCCGGATGTTCCGCTGAAGATCCTCAGCCGTTTCCAGCCCGAGCAAGAGCATGTGCTGGAGGCGGGCGACATGCTGTACCTGCCGCCCCGCTGGGCGCACGACGGCGTGGCCGAAGGGGACGATTGCATGACCTGCTCGATCGGGTTTCGGGTGCCACAGCGCGCCGGCCTGGCGGCCGAGCTGGTGCAGCGCATGGGCGAGGCTTTCGAGGACGAGACGCTCTACCGTGACCCGTCGCAGCAGGCGACGGAGCATCCGGGTGCGATGCCGCCCGCGCTCCAGGACTTCGCGGCCGAGGCGCTGGCGCGGCTGCTCGGCGACCGGGCCTCTCTGGCCTGTGCCCTCGGCGAGGTCATGACCGAGCCCAAGCCCGCGGTCTGGTTCGACGAGGCCGACGGGGACTGGTCGGTGGGCGCCGTGGTCCTGGACCGCCGGACCCGGATGATGTACGACGAGGGGCACGTCTTCATCAACGGGGAGAGTTTCCGTGCTGCCGGTGCCGATGCCCGCCTGATGCAGCGGCTGGCCGACCGGCGCCGGCTCGATGCCGTGCAGGTGCGCAGGGCCAGCGCACAGGCGCAGGCCCTGCTGGCGGACTGGTTCGAGGCGGGCTGGTTGCACCGGCCGCCCGGTGAGGGAGGCCATCCATGAGCGACGCACAGAAGGACACCGGGGCGGCTGCGCCCGCCCAGGAGCCGCGGGATGCGGGCGGGCAGGGGCCCTCCCTGCCGCAGGGGCGCCTGCAGGGACGCCAGCAGTTCGCCGATCTGGTCCGCCAGGCCATCGAGGCCGCTGCGGCCCATGCCTGGAGCCCGCTGGTGCTGTGCGATGCCGATTTCGAGGACTGGCCACTGGGTGAGCGCGCGGTGGTGCGGGCCTTGCAGGACTGGGCTGCGCAGGGCAGGCGCATCCGCTTCCTGGCCCGGGACTACCGCAAGCTGCGCGAGCAGCAGCCGCGCCTGGTCCAGTGGCGCACCCAATGGTCGCACCTGGTCGAGGCGCAGGTGTGGGCAGCAGCGGGCGAAGGCGAGTTGCCCAGCGCCTTGTGGACGCCGGCCTGGTGCCTGGAACGGGTGGACCCGGCGCGTGGTGTCATGACCGCCAGCGCCGAGCCGGCCCGGCTGCTGGCGCTGCGGGAGCGCATCGAGTCGGCCTGGCAGCGCGGGCGTGCCGGCTTCCCGGCCACGGTGCTGGGCTTGTGAGTGCGTCAGCAGCCTGCTGGCGGGCACCGTCCGGTGCGCGCAGCGGCTGCGCTCACCGCAGCTCTTCGGAGAGCAGGCCCAGGATGCGGCGGGCCGTCTCCGACGCCTCGGGCTGGCCGTTGGCATCCTGGACGGCGACGGTGCTGCGGGTGTCGGTGCTGCGCACCACCACCCGGTAGCGGACCGGCGCCCGCTCGGCGGGCCGGGAGCCGAAGATGCGGCCGAGCAGGCCGGGCTGTTCGTTGTCGGCCTCGGGATCGACGTAGCGCACGAAATACACACCCTGGCTGCGGTCGCGGTCTTCGACCGTGAAGCTGGTGCGGTCCAGTGCCAGCCCGACCCGGCGCCAGGCCCGGTCGAAGCCGTCCTCGAACTGCAGTGCGGGCGCGTTGTCCAGGCTGACCATCTGCACGGTCGACGGGGCGGGAGCCGTCGCCGCGATGGCCTGGGCCTGGGCCTCGCTCACGCCCAGGCTGACCATCAGGCGGCGCAGGAACTCGGTCTCGAGCTCGACTTCGCGGGGGCGCGGTTGCCAGCGGGTCTGTTCGCGCAGACCGCTGGTGTAGACCTCGATCATGCCCCGGTGGCTGATGTAGATCTCGGTCTTGCCGTCTTCGCGGCGCTCGAGGCGGGTGCGGAAACGGTCGCGCTCCCCGGTGGAATACAGGTTGTCGAACAGGCGGCCGAGGGTGCGCCGGATCACGTCCTGGGGTATCTTGGCGCGGTTTTCGGCCCAGTCGGTTTCCATGATGCCCAGGCGTTCCTGCGCCAGTTCGATCACGAAGCCGTTCTCTTCCCAGAATGTCTTGATCGGGCCCCAGAGCGCATCGGCAGGCCTGTCCACCACCAGCCAGCGCTGGCTGCCGGCGCGCTCGATGCGGACGTCACCGATGCGCTCCTGGGCCGTGGCGCCGCGGTCGGCGGCCGGCTCGGCGCGGGTGGCGGCCATGCCGCTGGCGACCACGGGAGAGCCGGGCACCGCGTAGCGCGAGTCGCGGCTGAGCTGGGTCAGGTCGGGGGGCACCTCCAGCGAGGTCCCCGGCCGGGCGCTCTTGTAGTCGATCCGGTCTTCCTCGAGGACGCTGCAGCCACCGAGCAGCAGGACAGCGGCTGCCCAGGCCAGGGTGGTTGCCGATCGGGAGAAAGGGGCGCGGTGAATCTGGGTCATGGACTGCCTCGAAGGCTGGTAGGGAGTACCTTCAGACTCGGTGAAGGTCAGATCAGGCCGCTGTCCCGCAAGGCAGCCTCCAGGGCCGGCTCGAGCGCGGACGACATCGGTGTCAGGGGCAGCCGCAGGGTGCTGCCGCACAGGCCCATGCGCTGCATGGCCCACTTGACCGGGATGGGGTTGGGTTCGGCCATGAGCTGGCGGTGCACCGGAAGCAGGCGCAGCTGGATGTCCATGGCACGGCGGGCGTCTCCGGCCATGGCGGTCTCGCAAAGCTGGTGCATCAGGCGCGGCGCCACGTTGGCGGTCACGCTCACGTTGCCATGGCCGCCACACAGCATCAGCGCGACGGCCGTGCCGTCGTCACCGGAATAGATGGCGAAGTCCTTGCGCGCCTCCCGGATGAGCCACTGGGCACGCTCGATGTTGCCGCTGGCTTCCTTGATGCCCACGATGCCGTCCACCTGGGACAGCCGCAGCGCGGTCTCGACCGTCATGTCGGCCACCGTGCGTCCGGGAACGTTGTAGAGCACGATCGGCAGGTCGCCGGTGGCCTCTGCGATGGCCCTGAAGTGCCGGTACTGGCCTTCCTGCGTCGGCTTGTTGTAGTAGGGGACCACCTGCAGCTGGCAGTCGGCCCCCACGCTACGGGCGAACTTCGCCAGTTCGATCGCCTCGGCGGTGGAGTTGGCGCCGCAGCCGGCCATGATGGGCACGCGGCGCGCCGCCTGCTCGACCGACACGCGGATGATCTCGCAGTGCTCCTCGACCGACACGGTGGGCGACTCGCCCGTGGTGCCGACGACGCCGATGCAGTCGGTGCCTTCGTCGATGTGCCAGTCGATCAGCCTGCGCAGCGCGGGGTAGTCCACGCTGCCGTCTTCGAGCATGGGGGTGACGAGGGCGACAATGCTGCCGGTGATGGTCTTCATGGGTTTTGCAGAGGGTGTAGCGGCCATGGTGCTGCCGGTGCGCAGGCCCGAGCCCGCAGCCGGCCGTCAGGACAAGCCATCCTGCATTCTAGCCCCCTCACCGGGGGCCTCGAGCAGGTGGCGAGGCGCATCGCCGCCGTGGCCGCCGGCGGTGCGCACGGCGGCCACGCGCTGGATGAATCGCCCGGGATCGCGGGCGAAACCATCCTCGTAGGCCACCACCCGCAGGTCCCCGCACAGCTCCAGCAGCTCGCCGTGCCGAAGAAGGAATTCGGGCCGGGCAGGCCGCCCCACCGTGGCCTGGTCGACCGAGAAGGTCTCCCAGATCAGGACGCCGTCGGGCAGCAGGCTCTCCAGCAGGGTGGGCCACAGGGGGCGCCAGAGGTAATTGGTGACGACGACCGCCGCGAAGCGCTCGCCCGGCAGCGGCCAGGGGCCGCTCTCGATGTCGGCCTCGATGGCGCGGCCCAGCGGGGCCACGGCGGCGATGGCCTCGCCCGAGCGGTCGACGCCGGTGACCGGATGGCCCTGCCCGGCAAACCAGCGCATGTGGCGTCCGTGCCCGCAGGCCACGTCGAGCACCGAGCCGCCCGGGGCCACCAGGTGGGACCAGCGCCGCACCCAGTCGGAGGGGGCTTCGGTGCCGTGCATCAGAAGCAGCTCCAGACCTGGTCGGCCAGCTGGATCAGGAAGTCGGGGCGCTGGTACAGGGCCAGCGTGGCCAGCAGCACGGCGGCGACGCCCAGCCAGGCCAGGACGCGAACCCACGCAGGCCGCGGGCCGTTCATGCCGATGCCCCCACCCGTTGCGGTCCCCGCACGATTGCGCCTTCACGCACCGGCAGGTTGATCAGGGCGGCGAACACCCCCAGTGCGATGGCGATCAGCCAGACGATGTCGTAGCTTCCGGTGCGGTCGTACAGCACGCCGCCGAGCCAGACGCCCATGAAGCTGCCGATCTGGTGGCTGAAGAAGACGAAGCCACCGAGCATGGACAGGTGGGCGACACCGAAGATCTGGGCCACGACGGCGTTGGTCGGTGGCACCGTGGACAGCCACAGCAGGCCCATGACCGCCGCGAAGAGGTAGACGCTGGCGGGCGAGAGCGGCACCAGCAGGAACACGCCGATGGCCACGGCCCTGGCCAGATAGATGAAAGCCAGGATGAAGCGCTTGGGCAGGCGCTGGCCCAGCGCGCCGGCCGCGTAGGTGCCGACCACGTTGAACAGCCCGATCAGCGCCAGGGCGTAGCTGGCGACCTCGGGCGACAGCCCGTTGTCCTTGAGGTAGCTGGGCAGGTGCACGCCGATGAACACGACCTGGAAGCCGCAGACGAAGTAACCGGCCATGAGCAGCTGGAAGCTGCGGTAGCCCAGGGCCTCGCGCAGCGCCTGCATGATGGTCTGCTCGCGCGGTGGCGCCTGACCGCCCGAGAACCCGGGTTCGCGCAGGCCGATGGCCAGCGGGATGACCAGCAGCAGGGCCGCGCTGAGCCACAGCAGGGCCTGCTGCCAGCCGAAGGCGCTGATCAGCCAGCCCTCGACCGGCACCATCAGGAACTGGCCGAAGGAGCCGGCCGCGGCCGCCACGCCCATGGCCCAGGAGCGCCGCTCGGGCGGTATCTGCCGCCCGATGACACCGTAGATCACGGCATAGGTGGTGCCGGCCTGCGCGGCCCCGATCAGGATGCCGGCGGTCAGCACGAACCCGGTGGTGGTGGTGGACCAGGCCATGCCCAGCAGACCCAGGGCGTACATGACCGCGCCCACCATCAGCACCCGGAAGGCGCCGAAGCGGTCGGCCGCCATGCCGGCAAAGATGCCGAACACGCCCCAGGAGAGGTTCTGCACCGCCATGGCGAAGGCGAAGGACTCGCGGCTCCAGTCCTGGGCCGACGTGATGGGCAGCAGCCACAGTCCGAAGCCGTGCCGCACGCCCATGGACAGGGTGACGATGGCCGCACCGCAGGCCAGAACCTGCCAGGCGTTGAGGCGGGCCGGGACGCTGGCGGGGGAAGGCGGGAGGGTCGTCGACATGCGTGCAATGTAGCGAAAACCCCGCATTTTCACCTGTCGCGCAGGCGTGTGCAGGCCGTGGTGAGACGCCCCGCACCGATCCGGGGGTGGCAGCGGGCCCGGCAGTGCCCGAGTTCATCTGTGGATTTGTACAGTGTTTCCGGCCGGGGCGCTTACAATCCGCGCCCATGGCAAGCAAATCCCCTTCCGACTATTCCGAAGGCTCCATCCGCGTCCTCAAGGGTCTGGAGCCGGTCAAGCAGCGGCCGGGCATGTACACCCGGACCGACAATCCGCTGCACATCGTGCAGGAGGTGCTGGACAACGCGGCCGACGAGGCCCTGGCCGGTTTTGGCAAGAAGATCAGGGTCGTCCTGCATACCGACGCATCGGTCAGCGTCGAGGACGACGGTCGCGGCATTCCGTTTGGCCTGCATCCTGAAGAGAACGCGCCGGTGGTCGAGCTGGTGTTCACCCGGCTGCATGCGGGTGGCAAGTTCGACAAGGGCAAGGGCGGTGCCTACAGCTTCTCGGGCGGCCTGCACGGCGTGGGCGTGAGCGTCACCAACGCGCTCTCGACCCGGCTGGAGGTGACCAGTTTCCGCGACGGCCAGGTGGCCCGGATGGCCTTCTCGGCCGGCGATGTGGTCGAGCCGCTGACCGTCCAGCCGCGCGGCGATGGCGACCGCCGGCAGGGCACCACGGTGCGCGTCTGGCCCGACGCGAAGTATTTCGAGAGTGCCGCCCTGCCCATGGGCGAGCTGACCCACCTGCTGCGCAGCAAGGCGGTGCTGATGCCGGGTGTGCAGGTCACGCTGGTCAACGAGAAGACGCGCGAGACACAGACCTGGCTGTACAAGGGTGGCCTGCGCGACTACCTGTCGCAGACCCTGGTCGCCGAGCCTCTGATCCCGATGTTCGAGGGCGAGGGCTTCGCCGATGCCGGCCACGACAGTTTTGCCGAGGGCGAGGGGGCGGCCTGGTGTGTCGCCTTCACCGAGGAGGGCGCGCCGGTGCGCGAGAGCTACGTCAACCTGATCCCGACCAGCGCCGGCGGCACCCACGAGAGCGGCCTGCGCGACGGCCTGTTCCAGGCGGTCAGGAGCTTCATCGAGCTGCATGCGCTGTTGCCCAAGGGCGTCAAGCTGCTGCCCGAGGACGTGTTTGCGCGGGCGTCCTGCGTGCTCAGCGCCAAGGTGCTGGACCCGCAGTTCCAGGGTCAGATCAAGGAGCGGCTGAATTCGCGTGATGCGGTCCGCCTGGTCAGCAGCTTTGTGCGGCCGGCGCTGGAACTCTGGCTCAACCAGCATGTCGACCACGGCCGCAAGCTGGCCGAGCTCGTCATCAAGGCGGCGCAGAGCCGCCAGAAGGCGGGCCAGAAGGTCGAGAAGCGCAAGGGTTCCGGGGTGGCGGTGCTGCCGGGCAAGCTGACCGACTGCGAGAGCCGCGACCTGGCCCACAACGAGGTGTTCCTGGTCGAGGGCGATTCGGCCGGCGGCAGCGCCAAGATGGGCCGCGACAAGGAGTGCCAGGCGATCCTGCCCTTGCGAGGCAAGGTGCTCAACACCTGGGAAGTCGAGCGCGACCGCCTGTTCGCCAACAACGAGATCCACGACATCGCGGTGGCCATCGGCGTCGACCCGCACGGTCCGGAGGACGCGCCCGGACTGAGCGGCGCCGGGCCGTCCCAAGCCGTGAACGCACCCCCGGGGGGCAGCGACCCAGGCGCAGCGGGGGAGCGTGGGGGTGATGTGCTCTCCGGCCTGCGCTACGGCAAGGTGTGCATCCTCTCGGACGCCGACGTCGACGGCTCGCACATCCAGGTGCTCCTGCTGACGCTGTTCTTCCGCCACTTCCCGAAGCTGATCGAGGCCGGGCATGTCTACGTGGCGCGCCCGCCGCTGTACCGCGTCGACGTGCCGGCGCGCGGCAAGAAGCCGGCGGTCAAGCAGTACGCGCTCGACGAGGGCGAGCTGCACGCCATCCTGGACAAGGCCGAGAAGGACGGCGTGCCGCGCGAGAAGTGCCAGATCAGCCGCTTCAAGGGCCTGGGCGAGATGAGCGCAGAGCAACTGTGGGACACCACGCTCAACCCCGACACGCGCCGCCTCATGCCGGTGACCCTGGGCCAGCTCGACCTGGCCGGCACCGAGGCCCTGTTCACCAAGCTCATGGGCAAGGGCGAGGCCGCCTCCCGCCGCGAACTGATGGAACTGCACGGCGATTCGGTCGAGGTCGACGTCTGAGCACGACCCGTCCACGCCCCCGATTCACCTGAAACCCCATGGACCAACTGGACTTGCAACCGGCTGCGCAGATGCCGGACGATGACTCTCTGGGTGCCTATGCCCAGCGTGCCTACCTCGAATACGCGCTGTCGGTCGTCAAGGGCCGGGCCCTGCCGGACGCCTGCGACGGCCAGAAGCCGGTGCAGCGGCGCATCCTCTATGCGATGGAGCGCATGGGGCTGGGCTACAGCGGCCCCAACCGCAACAGCCCGGCCAAGCCGGTCAAGAGCGCGCGCGTGGTCGGTGATGTGCTGGGCCGCTTCCACCCGCACGGCGACCAGGCCGCCTACGACGCGCTGGTGCGCATGGCGCAGGACTTTGCCCAGCGCTACCCGCTGATCGACGGTCAGGGCAACTTCGGCAGCCGCGACGGCGACGGCGCCGCCGCCATGCGCTACACCGAAGCGCGCCTCTCGCGCATCACCAGCCTGTTGCTCGACGAGATCGACCAGGGCACGGTGGACTTCGTGCCCAACTACGACGGCTCCACCGAAGAGCCCAGGCAGCTGCCGTCGCGCCTGCCGTTCTCGCTGCTCAATGGCGCCAGCGGCATCGCCGTCGGCCTGGCGACCGAGATCCCCAGCCACAACCTGCGCGAGGTGGCCGACGCCTGCGTGGCCCTGGTGAAGAACCCCAGGCTCTCCGATGACGATCTGTACGGCCTGATTCCGGGGCCGGATTTTCCCGGGGGCGGCCAGATCATCAGCCCGGCTGCCGACATCCGCGAGGCCTACCGCACGGGGCGCGGCAGCCTCAAGGTGCGGGCACGCTGGAAGATCGAGGAGCTGGCGCGCGGCCAGTGGCAGCTGGTGGTGACCGAACTGCCGCCGGGTGTCAGCAGCCAGAAGGTGCTCGAGGAGATCGAGGAGATCACCAACCCCAAGGTCCGCGCTGGCAAGAAGGCGCTGTCGCAGGAGCAGACCCAGCTCAAGGCCAGCATGCTGATGGTGCTCGATGCGGTGCGCGACGAATCCAGCAAGGACGCGCCGGTGCGGCTGGTGTTCGAGCCCAAGAGCAGCCGTATCGGACAGCAGGAGCTGATCACCGCGCTGCTGGCCCACACCAGCCTGGAGACCTCGGCGCCGGTCAACCTGACCATGGTGGGGCTGGACGGCCGCCCGACGCAGAAGTCGCTGCGGCAGATGCTGCAAGAGTGGGTCGCTTTCCGCCAGTCCACCATCACCCGCCGCTCGCAGCACCGCCTGCAGAAGGTGCTCGACCGCATCCACATCCTCGAAGGCCGGCAGCTGGTGCTGCTCAACATCGACGAGGTGATCGCCATCATCCGCCAGAGCGACGAGCCCAAGGCGGCCCTGATGGAGCGCTTCCGGCTCTCCGACCGGCAGGCCGAGGACATCCTGGAGATCCGGCTGCGCCAGCTGGCGCGGCTGGAGGCGATCAGGATCGAGCAGGAACTCAAGGAGCTGCGCGAGGAGCAGGGCAAGCTGGAGGACATCCTGGCCAACCCGGCCAGCCTGCGGCGCCTGATGGCCCGGGAGATCGAGGCGGACGCGAAAACCTTCGGTGACGAACGCCGAACCCTGATCCAGGCCGAGAAGAAGGCCGTGGCCGAGATCAGGGTGGTCGACGAGCCGGTGACGGTGGTGGTGTCTTCCAAGGGCTGGGTGCGCGCACGCAGCGGTCACGGGCACGATCCGGCCGGCTTCGCCTTCAAGGCGGGTGACGGCCTGTACGGCACCTTCGAGTGCCGCACGGTGGACGTGCTGATCGTCTTCGGCAGCAACGGCCGTGTCTACAGTGTGCCGGTGGCCAGCCTGCCGGGTGCGCGCGGCGACGGCCAGCCCATCACCACGCTGATCGACCTGGAGTCCGGCACGCAGCCGGTGCACTTCTTCGCCGGTCCGGTCGGCGCCACCCTGCTGCTGTCGGGCACCGGCGGTTACGGTTTCCTGGCCAGCGTGGAGAACCTCGTTTCCCGCCAGAAGGGGGGCAAGGCCTTCATCAGCGTGGGCGAGGGCGAGACCGTCTGCCCGCCCAGCCATGTCAGCGGCACCTCGGGCAGCCAGCCGCTGGCGCCCGCCACCCACGTGTGCTGCGCATCGACCGGTGGCCGCATCCTCACCTTCGAGATCGGCGAGCTCAAGCAGATGGACAAGGGCGGACGTGGCCTGATGCTGATCGACCTGGAAGCCAGGGACACCCTGGCCGGCGCCGCCGCCTACACCCGCAGCGTGAAAATCGGGGGCGTCGGCCGGGGCGGCAAGGAGCGCGAAGAAACGCTCGAGATCCGCAGCCTGAACAACGCCCGCGCGGCCCGCGCCCGCAAGGGCAAGGCGGCCGACCTGGGCTTCAGGCCGCAGCGCATCACACGGGTCGAATGACATCCACGGAGGCGGCCATGCCCATGATTCCCACCGGTTTTCTGGACAGCCGCCTCAAGGGTTTTCCGACCCATCAGCCTGCGCTGGCCGTCGCCGAGGCGGGCATGCAGGGCTGGGACCTGCTCGCGGGCGACCTGATGCTG
This sequence comes from Burkholderiales bacterium, assembly GCA_006227825.1. Classification (GTDB taxonomy): domain Bacteria; phylum Pseudomonadota; class Gammaproteobacteria; order Burkholderiales; family Burkholderiaceae_C; genus Hydrogenophaga. Next base: position 15,637 of record SBFS01000287.1, read on the forward strand.
CCGCTGGCCGTGCTCAAGGCCTCGGCGCTGTCCCACAACCTGCGCTGGATGGCCGATTTCTGCCGCGCGCGCCGGCTGGACCTGGCACCGCACGGCAAGACCACCATGTCGCCCGAGCTCTGGCGCCGCCAGATCGAGGCGGGCGCCTGGGGCATCAGCCTGGCCACGGTGTTTCAGGCCTCGGTGGCGGCGCGCCACGGTGTGCGCCGGGTGCTCATTCCCAACCAGGTGCTGCAGTGGGCCGAGCTGGATGCGCTGGTCACGCTGCAGGACGAGGCGCCGGGCTGGTGGGTGGCCTTCCTGGTTGATTCGCAGGAGCAGGTGGCGCAGATCGAGGCCTGGGCACAGGCGCGCGAATGGCCCGGTCGCTGGCCCGTGCTGCTGGAGATCGGCATTGCGGGGCAGCGAACGGGTTGCCGCGAGGCCGGCCAGGCGCTGGCGCTGGCGCGGCGCGTCCACGGCAGCCCCAGCCTGCGCCTGGTGGGCGTGGAATGCTACGAGGGGCCGCTGGCCAGCTGCGATCACGGAAAAGACCGCGCCGGCGTGCGCGAACTGATGGACCGGGTCGATGACCTGGCCAGGGCGGCCGTGGCCGAGTCCCTGCTCGATGTCACCGAGGCCGACGGCGGCGCGCTGATCCTGAGCGCGGGCGGCTCGGCCATCTTCGACCTGGTGGCCGAGCGGCTGCTGCCCGACCTGGGGGTGCCGGTGCGCGGCGTGCTGCGCTCGGGCTGCTACATCACCCACGACCACAGCCGCTACCGTCGCTACCTGTGCTGCGTCGGCGAGCGCCTGAACCTGCGCGAGACGCTGCGGCCGGCGCTGGAGGTGCTGGCCTGCGTGCAGTCCTGCCCGGAACCGGGCCTGGCGCTGCTGACCCTGGGCAAGCGCGATGTCGGCCAGGACATGGACCTGCCGGTGCCGGCCTGGC
>SBFS01000231.1 GCA_006227825.1 Burkholderiales bacterium
CCTGCAGGTCTGTGTGCGAGAGGCTCTGGACAGGCTCGACTGCCGGGGGTCCGGGCAGGGCGGCCGGGCCGCACAGCAGGTGCGCCCAGCGGGGCTCGCGGGCCCCCGGGGCGCGGGGCAGCAGCACCACCAGCGGCCCGCCCCGGTCGTCGCTGCGGCCCGCCATCTCCTCCAGGAAGGCCTCGACCGAGGCGATGTCCAGGAACCGGTACCAGCGGTCCGCGTTGATGCGCAGCTCGCCGGCGGTCTGCGGGCCCCTGAGCATCAGCAGCCCCAGCAGCACCGCCGACTGCTCGGGCACGCCCGCGGCGCGCTGGAAGTTGTGCTCATAGCGCGTCACCCGCGATCCGCCCGACTCGATGACCAGGCTGGCTTCGCGCAGCCCCTCGATGGCTTCGCGGATGTCGTGCTCGCCCAGCTCCATCACCGGGTCGCGGCTGGTCTTCTGGTTGCAGCCGGTCTGCAGGCTGTTGAGGGTGAGCGGATAGCTGTCGGGCACGGTGCGTGCCTTCTCCATCAGCGTGGCCAGCACGCGCGCCTGGACGGCGGTCAGGGGGCGTTGGCGGAAGTCGTGGTTCATTACACTTGCCGGGTTGTGAGCAAAAAGAACATTGTCATCCTGATTTCCGGCAGCGGATCGAACATGCTGGCCATTGCCGATGCAGCCCGCGCCGGCCGCTGGGAGCAGCGCCACGGCGCACGCGTCGCTGCCGTGATCAGCAACCGGCCGGACGCCGGCGGCCTCTTGCTGGCGAGCCAGCGGGGCCTGCCGACGGCCGTGGTCGACCACACCGCCTACCCGCAGCGCGAGGCCTTCGAGGCCGCGCTGTCAGCCGAAATCGACCGCTTCGGTCCCTCGCTGGTGGTGCTGGCCGGGTTCATGCGCATCCTCACGCCCGGCTTTGTCGCACGCTACGAGGGCCGGCTGGTCAACATCCACCCCAGCCTGCTGCCGGCCTTTCCCGGCCTGCACACCCACCGCCGGGCCATCGAGGCCGGTTGCCGTTTTGCCGGTTGCACGGTGCACCGCGTCACCACCGAACTGGACCACGGCGAATACCTCGACCAGGCGGTGGTGCCGGTGCTGCCCGGCGACACGCCCGAGTCCCTGGCGGCGCGCGTGCTCTGCCTGGAGCACCAGATCTATCCGCGCGCGATCGAGCGGCTGGTCTCGGCCTGAGCGCGGGTCAGCCTCTGAGCGCCAGGTAGGCTGCGCCGCCGATCGCCACCAGCGCCACGGTGGCCCAGCCCAGGCGGTCGATGTGCCTGTGCAGCTCGGCTTCCATGCGGGCGCCGCCCCAGCGCATCAGGCCGGCCACCAGGAAGAAGCGCGCCCCGCGCCCCACCACCGACGCGGCCACAAAGGGCAGCAACGCCATGGACAGGACCCCGGCGGCGATGGTGAACACCTTGTAGGGAATGGGCGAGAAACCCGCGATGAAGACCGCCAGCACCCCCCACTGGCCGAACCACTCCAGGGCCTTCTGGTAGCCCGCCCAGTAGCGCGGCTGCTCCTGCAGCCAGGGCTCGATCATGCCGAAGGCATGCAGCCCGATGAAGTACCCCAGCACACCACCGAGCACCGACGTCAGGGTGGTGATCCAGGCGAACCGCCATGCCCGGTCGGGCTGGGCCAGGCACATGGGGGCCAGCATCACGTCGGGCGGGATCGGGAAGAAGGACGACTCGGCAAAGCTCATCCCGCCCAGATACCAGGGCGCGTGGCGGTGGCGTGCCCAGCGCATGGCGCGCTCGTAGAGGGGGGCAAAGAGCTTCATGATGGGCGGGTCGTTGCAGGGTCAGACACCTTGGTGGAACACCAGGCCCGCGTGTTCGCGCATGGCATGGAAGCGGATTTTCGGCCAGTTGGCCTCGACCGCGCGCAGCGTGGCCGCGTGGTCCAGCAGGATGGTCGGTGCATCGACCGCATCGAGCGCCACGCGGTGGGCGTTGGCGTCGATGAAGCGCTTGAGCTCCTGCTCGCCGCCGTCTTCGGGCGCGCAGGTGACCCAGCGCGCCACGTGGTAGTTGCTGGGCATGATGCGCGCCTTGACACCGTATTCGGCCTGCAGGCGGTGCTGCACCACCTCGAACTGAAGCTGGCCCACGGCGCCCAGCAGCAGCACGGTGCCGGCCACGGGGCGGAACACCTGGATCGCGCCTTCCTCGCCCAGCTGCGTGAGGCCGGCGCGCAGCTGCTTGGTCTTGAGCGGGTCGGCCACCTCGACGCTGCGGATGATTTCCGGCGCGAAGAAGGGCAGTCCGGTGAACTGCAGGCTTTCGCCTTCGGTCAGGGTGTCGCCCAGCTGCAGCACGCCGTGGTTCGGGATGCCGATGATGTCGCCGGCAAAGGCTTCGTCCAGCAGCTCGCGCCGCTGCGACAGGAAGCTGACCACGGTGTTGGGGCGCAGCTCCTTGCCGCTGCGCACGACCTTCAGGCGCATGCCGCGCTCGAAATGGCCGCTGGCCACGCGCACGAAGGCGATGCGGTCGCGGTGGGCCGGGTCCATGTTGGCCTGGATCTTGAACACCACGCCGCTGAACTTGGGCTCGGTGGGTTCGACCGTGCGCTGGATCGCGGCCTTGGGGCCGGGGGGCGGCGCCAGGTCGACCAGCGCGTCCAGCACCTCGCGCACGCCGAAGTTGTTGACCGCAGAGCCGAACAGCATGGGCGTCTGCGCGCCGTTCAGGAAAGCGTCCTTGTCAAAGGCGGGCGAGGCGCCCTCGACCAGTTCCAGCTCCTCCGTGGCCTGGCTCCACTCCATGCCGAAGCGGCGCGCGCTTTCGGGGTTGTCCAGGCCCGCCAGCACCTCCTCGTCACCCCCGCGCCGGTCCTCGCCCGGGGTGAACACGCGCATCTGGTCCTCGCGCCGGTCGTACACGCCACGGAAGGTCTTGCCCATGCCCACCGGCCAGGTGAAGGGCACCACCGTCATGCCCAGCTCGCGCTCGATCTCGTCCATCAGGTCCAGCGGTGCCTTGACCTCCCGGTCCATCTTGTTGATGAAGGTCAGGATGGGCGTGTTGCGCGCGCGGCAGACCTGCAGCAGGCGCCGCGTCTGCGGCTCCACGCCGTTGCCGGCGTCGATCACCATCAGCGCCGCGTCCACGGCGGTCAGCACGCGGTAGGTGTCTTCCGAGAAGTCCTGGTGTCCCGGGGTGTCGAGCAGGTTGATCACGCAGTCGCGGTACTCCATCTGCATCACCGATGAGGCCACCGAGATGCCGCGCTGTTTCTCGATTTCCATCCAGTCGGAGGTGGCATGGCGCGCGGCCTTGCGTGCCTTGACCGAGCCGGCGATGTTGATGGCCCCCGAGAACAGCAGCAGCTTCTCGGTCAGCGTGGTCTTGCCCGCGTCGGGGTGCGAAATGATGGCAAACGTGCGGCGGCGCCGCACCTGTTGGGCAATGTCGGACATAACCTTCAATTATCGCCGGTGGGACAATACGGTCCATGCATCCCAAAGCCCTGCTGGACGAATCTGCCCGTCTCCTTGAAAAGGTCTTCCGTTTCGACCATCCGGCCGATGCCATCGTCGCGCGCCACTTCCGCGAGAACCGCTCCCTGGGCCCGCGCGAACGGGCCACCCTGTCGGACACGGTGTTCGCCGTCCTGCGCGAGCGTCTGAAACTGGAGTGGCTGGCGCGCTCGGGCAGCGGGTCCAGGTGGCGCCGGCTGGCCATCCTGGGTTTTCCGGGTGACCGCGATTTCCTCAAGAGCGCCCTGACCGACGGCGAAAAGGACTGGCTCGATGCCAGTGCGCGGGTGTCCGACGCCGAGATGATGGCGCCGCACCGGCACAACCTGCCCGAATGGCTGGCGCAGGCGCTGCGCGAGCAGGTGGGCGACGAATTCGATGCGCTGGCCCTGAGCCTGAACCGGCCGGCGCCGCTCGACCTGCGCGTCAACATTCTCAGGAAAAAGCGCGAAGCGGCGTTGGCCGAGCTGCGGGCGCAGGGTCTGGAGGCCGATGCCACGCCGTTTTCGCCCTGGGGCATCCGCCTGCAGGGCAAGCCCTCGCTGGCCAGGGTGCCCGCTTTTGTCGCCGGCGACGTCGAGGTCCAGGATGAAGGCTCCCAGCTGCTGGCCCTGCTGCTCGATGCCCGGCGGGGCGAGATGGTGGTGGACTTCTGTGCCGGCGCCGGCGGCAAGACCCTGGCGATCGGGGCGGCCATGCGCAACAGCGGCAGGCTCTATGCCTTCGACACCTCGGCCCACCGGCTGGACGCCATCAAGCCGAGGCTGGCCCGCAGCGGCCTGTCCAACATCCACCCGGCGGCAATTGCCCACGAGCGCGATGACCGCATCAAGCGGCTGGCCGGCAAGATCGACCGGGTCCTGGTGGACGCACCGTGCTCCGGCCTGGGCACCCTTCGGCGCAGCCCGGACCTCAAGTGGCGTCAGACGCCCGAGACGGTGGCGGCGCAGGTCGTGCTGCAGCAGCGCATCCTCGAGAGCGCCGCCCGGCTGGTCAGGCCCGGCGGGCGGCTGGTGTATGCCACCTGCAGCCTGCTGACCCAGGAGAACGAGGCCGTGGCTGCCGTGTTCGACCAGGGCCACCCGCAGTTCGAGGTGCTGCCGGTGCAGGAGCTGCTCGCTGCCGCCCATGTCGCCGACGGCGGCCGGCTGGTGGCCGGACCGCAGGGGCGTTTCCTGCGCCTGTGGCCCCACCGTCACGGGACCGACGGGTTCTTTGCCGCCGTCTGGCGCCGCAAGGCTTGAACGTGGAGCGCCAGCCCTGATCTGCATCAGGCTGGCCGGGCCTTTGCGGCCGGAGCAGGCCGCAAAAGCCTTGGTGAAAACCCCTTGGCGCCTTAAAATTGCAAGGTCTGCCATCCGGTTGGGGTGGGGTGTGGCCGGTTCTCGCCGGCACCTGTCCCGGCCAGCAGGCATCTCTCTGTCTTTGCTTGGGAACTGAATGAATACTTCCGATACCGTTGCTTCCACCTTGTGGGACGGTCTGGTCCGCTTCCTGGACCAGGGCCTCACCGGCGCCAGCTGGTGGCAGGCCATCCTCGTGGCCCTGGTGCTCACGCACATCACCATCGCCAGCGTCACCATCTACCTGCACCGCCATTCGGCGCACCGGGCGCTCGACCTGCACCCGATCGCCTCGCATTTCTTCCGCTTCTGGCTCTGGCTGACCACCGGCATGGTCACCAAGGAGTGGACCGCCATCCACCGCAAGCACCACGCCAAGTGCGAACGTGAAGGCGACCCGCACAGCCCCGTCATCTTCGGCATCAGGAAAGTCTTCTGGGAGGGGGCGGAGCTGTACCGGGCCGAGTCCCGCAACCAGGAAACCCTGCAGCGCTACGGCCACAACACCCCGACCGACTGGATCGAGCGCAACCTGTATTCGCGCTACACCAAACTGGGCGTGAGCCTGATGCTCATCATCGACGTGGCCCTGTTCGGTGCCCTGGGCCTGACGGTCTGGGCCATCCAGATGGCCTGGATTCCGGTCACGGCGGCCGGCATCATCAACGGTTTCGGCCACTACTGGGGCTACCGCAACTTCGAGGCGGCCGACGCCAGCACCAACGTGTCCCCCTGGGGCATCCTGATCGGTGGCGAGGAACTGCACAACAACCACCACACCTACCCGACCTCGGCCAAGCTGTCGGTCAAGCCCTACGAGTTCGACATCGGCTGGGCCTACATCCGGATGCTGCAGTCCCTGGGCCTGGCTTCGGTGAAAAAGACGCCGCCCAAGCTGGCCTACGGTGACGTGCGTCCGGTGGCCGACGAGAAGACGCTGGAGGCGATCATCGCCAACCGCTACGAGGTGATGGCCGGATATGCGCGCGAAATGCGGGCTGCCTGCCGCCAAGAGCTCGAAGGCATGAAGTCCCGCAGCGCCGACGCCGCCCTGGTCAGGGCGGCCCGGCGCTGGCTGCATCGCGACGGCGACAAGGTGCCGGCCAGCGTCAAGCCGCAACTGGCCCAGGTGCTGGCGCAGAGCCCGGTTCTGGACAAGATGGTGACGATGCGCGAAGAGCTGCGCGCCCTGTGGACCGGCACCCACGCCAGCCGGGAGCAACTGGCCGCCGACCTGCAGGCCTGGTGCCGCCGCGCCGAGGAAAGCGGCATCGCAGCGCTGCGTGACTTCTCGGTCCGGCTGCGCTCGGCCACCCCTGCGGCTGCCTGATCCGCAAGAAACGGTCAACAAAAAACCCGCTGCGCATGCAGCGGGTTTTTTTGTTGCCGGGCAAGGAGCCGAATCACTTCAGCTTGATTTCCTTGTAGTCGACGTGCTTGCGCGCGACCGGATCAAATTTCTTGATCAGCATCTTGTCGGGCGTGGTCTTCTTGTTCTTGGTGGTGGTGTAGAAGTGACCGGTGCCGGCGGTGGACTCCAGCTTGATCTTCTCGCG
>SBFS01000161.1 GCA_006227825.1 Burkholderiales bacterium
AACGAGCTGGTGTGCGAAGGCTGCGGCGACTGCGGCGTGCAGAGCAACTGCCTGAGTGTGGAGCCGCTGGAGACCGAGTTCGGGCGCAAGCGGCGCATCAACCAGAGCACCTGCAACAAGGACTTCTCCTGCGTCAAGGGCTTCTGCCCGAGCTTCGTCACCGTCAAGGGCGGGCAACTTCGCAAGAAGGACAGGAAGGGGGCCGGCCCGCAGTGGAGCGGTGGTGCGCTGCCGCGACCGGCGCTGCCTGCGCTGGGTGACGATGCCTGGGGCATCGTGGTGGCCGGCGTCGGTGGTACCGGGGTCATCACGATTGGCCAGCTGCTGGGCATGGCCGCACACATCGAGGGCAAGGGCATCGTCACGCAGGACGCGGCCGGACTGGCCCAGAAGGGCGGCGCCACCTGGAGCCATGTGCTGATCGGCGCCAGCCAGGATCACATCCGAACGACAAGGGTGGGTGCGGCCTCGGCCGACCTGGTCATCGGCTGCGACCCGATCGTGGCCGCGGGCAAGGAGACGCTGCAGCGGCTGCGCGCCGGCCGCAGCCATGTGGCGCTGAACACCAGCGCCACGCCGACAGCGGGCTTTGTGCGCAACACCGAGTGGCAGAACCCGGCCCAGGCCTGCGTGGATTCGCTCGTGCAGACGCTGGGTGACGAGGCGGTGGGCCGCTTCGATGCCGAGGCGGCGTCGACCCGGCTGATGGGCGACTCGATCTACACCAACCCGATGATGCTGGGCTATGCGTGGCAGAAGGGCTGGGTGCCGCTGGGCGAGGAGGCGCTGATGCGCGCCATCGAACTCAACGCGGTGCAGGTCGAGAAGAACAGGCAGGCCTTCGAGTGGGGGCGGCGAGCCGCCCACGACCCCAAGGCCATGGCCGCGCTGCTGGCGCCGGCCGCGCAGCAGGCGCAGGTGATCGAGTTCAGGAAGCGCGACACGGTCGAGGCCCTGGTGGCCAGACGCGTCGAATTCCTGACCGGCTACCAGAACGCCGCCTACGCCGGGACCTACAAGGCCTTCGTCGAACAGGTGCGCCAGGCCGAAAGCCGCCTGGGCAAGACCAGCCTGAGCGAGGCGGTGGCGCGTTACCTGTTCAAGCTGATGGCCTACAAGGACGAGTACGAGGTGGCCCGCCTGCACACCGACCCGGCCTTCCGGGCGAAGATTGCCGAGCAGTTCGAGGGCAACTACGAGCTGCACCTGCACCTGGCCCCGCCCCTGATTGCCAGGAAGAACGAGAAGGGTGAACTCGTCAAGCAGCAGTACGGCCCCTGGATGCTCAAGGCCATGGGCGTGCTGGCGAAGTTCAAGGGCCTGCGTGGCACGGCGCTGGACATCTTTGGCCGCACCGATGAGCGCCGCATGGAGCGCGCGCTGATCGAACAGTACCGGGCCGACGTGCAGGCACTGCTGGCCGGCCTGAATGCCGACAACCATGCGCTGGCGCTGGAGATCGCATCGCTGCCGGAGCAGATCCGCGGCTTCGGGCATGTCAAGGAACGCCATTACCGGGCCGCCCAGCTGCGCCGCCAGACCCTGCTGGCCCGCTGGGCCGACGCTGCGGCTCAGCCCGGCCAGGCGCGCGCGGCCTGACGCCGCGGCCACTGGTGCGGCGGCGACTGGTGCGGCGGCTGAGCGTGTTCATCGACATCTGGCTGCTCTGGGCAGCGGGCAGCGTGTCGCTGGGACTGGGTCCCATCGGTGTGGTCGGTGCCGGGGCGGTGCTGCGGATTCCGGCACGTCGAACGCCATAAGTCTCGCTTAATGGTGAAGACACACCATGCGCTTCATGGTGTGCATGCGATGGTCTGTGAGGCCGTCATGCAGACCAGGGAGTGTCTGCCATGATGTTGCCTCAGCCGGTGATTCGTCCCCCTTGCGGATCGGGTCAACCGCAGCCCGGTGGTTCCCTGTGGCTTGTGGAGCCGGACGACGACATGCGCCCCGGCATCGAGGCTTTCATCGCGCGGGTTTATGCGCGACGCTATGGTGCCCGCGTGAGCCGGTTCGCGCCCTGCCTGGCGGGTCTTCGCGACCCCCTCTCGGGTGAGTGGTTGGCGGCCGCCGGTTTCCGCCACGCCGATGAAGCTCCCCTCTTTCTGGAGCGCTACCTGGACGCGCCGGTGGAGGTGGTGTTGGGCCGGCACCAGGGCCAGGCGGTACGGCGCCAGGACATTGTCGAGGTGGGACACCTGGCGGCCGGGCAGGCGGGCGCGGGGCGCCTGCTCATTCCCTTGCTGGGTCGCCATCTGGCCGCTGGGCCGACCCGCTGGGTCGTCAGCACGCTCACGCGGGAGTTGCGGCACCTGTTCGTGCGCATGGGGGTCACACCCCTGGCGTTGGCCAATGCAGCCCCGGCGGCGGTGGGCGCAGGCCTGGCCGACTGGGGCAGTTACTACGAGCATGGCCCGGTGGTGCTGGCCGGGCGGCTCGACGTGGCCTTGCGGCTGATGCAGCGGCACGGTGCAGCAGGGCCTGCGGACCCGCAGGGGTGTTCATGAGTCCGAGCGACCGGACTGCGCTGGTGCATGCGCAAGGACAGCTCTCCCGCCAGGCGCTGGACGCGATGGTGCAACGGCTGGCCCGCGATCTGACCGGGCGTCGCCTGCGCGCCGTCGGCACGCTGCTGGACAATGGGCCAGCCTGGGTCGCGGTCGACCTGGCCCTGGCACTGGCAGGCATCGTGCACGTGCCGCTGCCGGTGTTCTTCACACCTGCGCAGATGCAGCATGCGCTCGCTGTCAGCGGTGCCGATGGCCTGATCACCTCGGCGGTTCTGGCCTCCGGCTGGAGCGGTCTGCCCGAAGCCGATCTGGATGTGGCAGGGGAGTCCCTGCGCCTGATCGGCCTGCCCGGGCAAGCGCATGTCCTGCCCGAGGGGACCACCAAGATCACCTTCACCTCCGGCAGCACCGGCCAACCCAAAGGGGTGTGCCTCAGCCAGGTCGGCATGCAACGCATGGTGCAGGGCCTGGTGGTGGCCCTGGCCCCGCTGAACATGCGGCGCCACTTGTGTGCGCTGCCGCTGCCGGTGCTGCTGGAGAACATGGCCGGCGTGCTGGCGCCGCTGGCGCATGGCAGCGAGTGTGTCGTGCTGCCGCTGCACCAGCTCGGCCTGTCGGGTTCTTCTCGCTTTGACCCGGCGGTGTTCGACGCCGCGGTTCGGCAGTGGGCGCCTTGCAGCCTGATCCTGCTGCCGCAGATGCTGCGGGCCTGGACCGACTGGCTCCAGACCGGCGGGCGTCGTGCGCCGCCGTCGCTGAAGCTGGTGGCCGTCGGTGGCGCCGCCGTGGGCGAGCGCCTGATCAGGTCCGCGCGCGCGGTCGGCGTGCCCGCCCACGAGGGCTACGGGCTGTCCGAGGGCGGTTCGGTCCAGACTCTGAACCTGCCCGGGGCCGACCGTCCGGGCAGCGCAGGCCGGCCACTGCCCCACACGCGTCTGCGGGTGGACGAGCTGGGCCAGATCCACATCGCCGGCAGCCTGATGGCCGGTTACCTGGGGGGGCCTGCGCTGGCATCCGAGTGGTGGCCCACGGGCGACATCGGGCACCTGGACGCCGACGGATTCCTGCATGTGCAGGGCCGCCTGCGCAACGTGCTGATCACTTCCTACGGCCGCAATGTCTCACCCGAATGGGTGGAGTCGGCCTTGCGGGAGGAGCCCCTCATCGCGCAGGCTGTGGTGTTCGGCGAGGGCCAGCCCTCGCTCTCGGCGGTGGTCTGGTCCAGCCACCCGCAGGCCACCGACGCCCAGCTGGACGATGCGGTGCAGGCCGCCAACGAGGGCCTGCCCGACTACGCGCAGGTCGGACGCTGGGTCCGGGGCTGCGCGCCCTTCGACGCCAGCCATGGCATGGCCACCGCCAACGGTCGCCCCCAGCGTGAAACCATCTACCAGCGTCATGTCCATGCCCTGACGCTGCCCACCGAGTGATTTGTCAGGAGAAGTGCGCATGTCCTTTTATGTCCGATTGAACGAACAGTCCCAGCTGGCCCGCCAGGAGCTGCTGGCGGTGCCCATCATCCAGGGTGCGCTCCAGGGACGGGTGTCCGTGCCCAGCTATCTGGCGTTTCTGACCGAGGCCTACCACCATGTGCGTCACACGGTTCCTCTGCTCAAGGCCTGCAAGGCGGCGCTGCCGGCGCACCATGTCTGGCTGTATGACGCCATGGACGAGTACGTCCAGGAAGAGCAGGGTCACGACGAATGGATCCTGGACGACATCCGGGCCTGCGGGGGTGATGCCGAGGCAGTCCGTCATGGCCGGCCGGCGCTGGCCACCGAGGTGATGGTGGCGTACGCCTATGACACGATTGCGCGGGTCAACCCGCTGGGTTTCTTCGGCATGGTGCATGTGCTGGAGGGCACCAGTGTGGCGCTGGCCCTGATGGCGGCCGACCGGATCCAGTCCGGGCTGGGCCTGCCTGACGCTGCCTTCAGCTACCTGCGCTCGCACGGCACGCTGGACCAGGAGCACACCGCCCACTTCGCGCTGCTGATGGATCGCATCGAAGAGACGGCCGACCAGACGGCCATCGTGCATGCTGCGCGTGCCTTCTACCGCCTCTATGCCGATGTGTTCCGCAGCCTGCCCCTGCCGCAGGACATGCCGTCTGCCCGTCTCACGGGAGCCTTCGCATGAGACTGACGGAGACACGCATCCTCATGACAGGGGCCACTGGCGGCATCGGCCGCGCCACCGCACGCAAGCTGTTGGAGCAGGGCGCTTCACTGCTGATGGTGGGCCGCTCGGACGCCGTGCTGGAACGGCTGGCCGCCGAATGCCGGACCGCAGGTGTTCCCCCGTCGCGGGTGAAATGGGCGGCGGCCGACATCAACCGGGCCACCGACCGGACCCGACTGGTGGCCGAGGCCGAAAGGCTTGACTGCAACGTGGTGCTGCACAACGCCGGGCTGCCATCGTTCGGCCGGTTGCAGGACGTGGCGCCGGAGGATCTTTCGGGTGTCATCCAGACCAATCTGCTGGCACCCATGGCATTGACGCAGGCGCTGCTGCCGCGGCTGCTGACACTGCCTGCAGCACAGATCGTGTTTGTCGGCTCGGTCCTGGGCAGCATCGGATTGCCCGGTTTCAGTGTCTATGGTGCGAGCAAGTTCGGCCTGCACGGGTTTGCCCAGGCCTTGCGCCGCGAACTGGCCGACAGTGCGGTTCGCGTTCAGTACATCGGACCGCGAAACACCCGCACGGGCTTCAACGGCAAAGGGGTCCGGGCCTACAACCGCGCGACCGGCACGGCCGAGGACACGCCAGAACAGGTTGCCCTGGCGATTGCCCGACTGATCCGGGAGGAAGCCGACGAGCGTCTTCTGGGCTTCCCGGAAAAGCTCGCCGCCCGCATCAATGGACTGGTCCCGGCCTGGCTGGATGGAAGCTTCCGCCGGCACCGGCGAGCCCTCGAATCACCGGTGGCGGACCTGACCGCTGCACGTACCTGATCAACCTCCGAACACAGCAGGCACTCATCATGAATTTTTCCTTCACCAACCGGCGCCAATGGTTCGCCGCGGTTTCGGCCGTCCTCGCGCTTTCCTCCTCCTGGCTGGTCCACGCTGCAGGGCTGGACGATGCGGTGCATGAGCTGCAGCAGGGCTGGGAGAGCATCCGATACCAGACGCCCGCGGCCGAGCGCGCGAAGGCCTTCGAGTCGCTCGCACAGCGGGCGCACACCCTCAGCCAGGCTTACCCTGGAAGGGCGGAGGTATTGATCTGGGAGGGCATCGTGCTGAGCTCGCTGGCCGGTGAGAAGGGAGGGCTGGGAGCCCTGCCGCTGGTCAAGCAGGCCAAGGGCCTGTACGAGCAGGCGATCGAGATCGATGGCCAGGCGCTGGAAGGCTCTGCCTACAACAGCCTCGGTGTGCTCTATCACAAGGTGCCCGGGTGGCCGATCGGCTTTGGCGACAAGAAGAAGGCACAAGAGCTCCTGCAGAAGGCGCTGGCCATCAATCCGCAGGGCATTGACCCCAACTTCTTCTATGGCGAATTCCTGCTGGACACCGAGAAGGCATCCAGTGCGCTGCCGTACCTGGAGAAAGCGGTGCAGGCGCCGCCGCGCCCCGGCCGCACCCTGGCCGACGAGGGCCGGCGCGAGGAGGCACGTCAGCTGCTGGCCAAGGCCCGGGCCTCCTGACCGGGCCTCCTGACCGGGCTTGGCGGCCCGGGGTTCAGCCGGCCCGTCGGGCCAGCACCTCGAAGGCCGGCAGGGTCTTGCCCTCGAGCACCTCCAGGAAGGCGCCACCGCCGGTGGAGATGTAGCCCACGTCCTTCTCGATGCCGTACTTGGCAATGGCCGCCAGCGTGTCGCCACCGCCGGCGATGCTGAAGGCGCTGGA
>SBFS01000166.1 GCA_006227825.1 Burkholderiales bacterium
GCCTTCGTCACGCTGGCCCGCAGCATCGTGGGCCAGCAGATCTCGGTCAAGGCGGCGCAGTCGGTCTGGGACCGGTTCGAGCAACTGCCGCGCAGGCTGACACCGGCCCATGTGCTCAAGCTCAAGGTGGACGACATGCGCGCGGCCGGCCTGTCGGCACGCAAGGTCGAGTACCTGGTCGATCTGGCGCTGCATTTTGCCAACGGGCAGGTCCGCGCCGAGCGCTGGGCCGACATGGACGACGAGTCCATCGTCTCGGAACTGGTGGGCATCCGCGGCATCGGCCGATGGACGGCCGAGATGTTCCTGATCTTTCACCTCAAGAGGCCCAATGTCCTGCCTCTGGATGACATTGGCCTTCAGAATGGCATCAGTCACTGCTATTTCTCGGGCGAACCGGTGAGCCGCAGCGAAATTCGCGAGGTGGCGACCGGGTGGGCACCTTTCTGCAGCGTCGCAACTTGGTATATTTGGCGCTCCCTGGACCCGGTGCCGGTGGCCTACTGAGCACGCGCACCGTCGCCCGGGGCCGTTGCTGCGCTGGCCCTGACCCGGTTTCGGGCCCGCCAGCGATGCGGTGACGGGGGCTTGTCCCGGCAACCACAGGAGTCACAGATTGGCCAAGAAGAACTTCCTCGATTTCGAACAGCCGATCGCCGAGCTCGAAAGCAAGATCGACGAACTGCGCTACGTGCAGACCGAATCGGCCGTCGACATCTCGGCCGAAATCGAGCAGCTGTCCAACAAGAGCCTGCAGCTCACCAAGGACATCTACAGCAACCTGTCGCCCTGGCAGATCACCAAGATCGCCCGCCACACCGACCGGCCCTACACGCTGGACTATGTGCGCGACATCTTCACCCACTTCCAGGAGCTGCACGGCGACCGGCATTTCGCCGATGACCTGAGCATCGTCGGCGGTCTGGCCCGCTTCAATGGCCAGCCCTGCATGGTGGTCGGCCACCAGAAGGGACGTGACACCCGCGAGCGGGGGCTGCGCAACTTCGGCATGACCAAGCCCGAGGGGTACCGCAAGGCCCTGCGCCTGATGAAGCTGGCCGAGAAGTTCCGGCTGCCGGTGTTCACCTTCGTCGACACGCCCGGCGCCTACCCGGGCATCGATGCCGAGGAGCGCGGCCAGTCCGAGGCGATCGGCCGCAACATCTTCGAGATGGCGCAACTGGAAGTGCCGATCATCTCCACCATCATCGGCGAGGGTGGCTCGGGTGGCGCCCTGGCCATCGCGGTGGCCGACCAGGTCCTGATGCTGCAGTACTCGGTGTACTCGGTGATCAGCCCCGAGGGCTGCGCCTCCATCCTCTGGAAGACCAGCGACCGGGCCAGCGATGCGGCCGAGGCGCTGGGCATCACGGCCCACCGTCTCAAGGCACTGGGCCTGGTCGACAAGATTGTCAACGAGCCCGTCGGAGGCGCGCACCGCGACCACAGGCAGATGGCCGCATTCCTCAAGCGTGCCCTGGGCGATGCCTGGCGCCAGGTGGCCGACCTGAAGGTCAAGGAACTGCTGGAGCGCCGCCATGCCCGACTCAACAGCTACGGGCGCTTCACCGACACCAAGGCCGACAACCGCGACAAGCGCTGAGTTGGCGGCAACCGGCACCGGCGCCGCCTGCGATGCCGCGCTGGCGTCCTGGCTTGCCGCCAGCGGTGTTTGCCCGTCGCCGCGGGCGCCCATGGCGATTGCGCTGAGCGCCGGGGCCGACTCCACCGCGCTGCTTCTTGCAGCCCGGCGACGCTGGGCTGGCGAGGTCGTGGCCCTGCACGTCAACCACGGACTGCAGGCGGCGGCCGCCGCGTTCGAGGACCGCGCGCAGCAACTGGCGCGTGATCTGGATGTGCCCCTTCAGGTCGAGCGACTGGCCCTGACGGTCGCCAGCGGGGAGAGTCCGGAAGAGGTTGCCCGGCAGGCGCGCTACCGTGCCCTGGCGCGGATGGCCGGCGAAAGGGGCGCGGCCGCGGTGCTCCTGGGGCACCAGGCCGACGACCAGGCCGAGACCGTGATGCTGGCGCTGGGTCGCGGTGCCGGCCTGCCCGGGCTGGCCGCCATGGCGCCCGTTTTCCGGCGCCATGGCGTGCACTTCGGGCGCCCCCTGCTGGCCTTGCGCGGCCAGTCGCTGCGGCAGTGGCTGCACGACGAAGGGGTGGCCTTTGCCGAGGACCCGAGCAATGCCGATCCGTCGCTGACGCGCAACCGGATCCGTCAGGAACTGATGCCCGCCTGGGAACGGTGTTTTCCGGCATTCCGGGAGACCGTGGCACGGACGGCGCGCCATGCGGCCCAGGCGCAGGCCTTGCTGGAGGAGCTGGCCCGTGCCGACCTCCAGGCCACCGGGGAGCCGCCGTCGATCCAGGCCCTGCAGGGCCTGTCGCGCCCGCGCCAGGCCAATGCGCTGCGGTGCTGGATCCAGGCCGAGGCGGGGCGCGGCCCGAGCACGGCGCAGCTCGAGACGCTGCTGGACATGGTGCAGCGGTGCCGCACCCGGGGCCACGACATCCGGCTGAAGGTGGCCGGCGGCTGGATCGTGCGGGATGGCGGGCGGCTGCGCTGGACCCCGCCTTTATAATCTGGGGCTTTGTCCCTGCCAGGCCCCGGTTCCGGTGGCCGGTGGCAGTGGCCTGGCGGCGGACCCCGGCGGTCGGGCCGGCTGCCCCGATTCCCGTTTATCCCCGGCATCCCGATGGCACTGATTGTTCACAAGTACGGCGGCACCTCGATGGGGTCGACCGAGCGCATCCGAAACGTGGCCCGGCGTGTGGCCAAATGGCACAGGGCGGGCCGCCAGATGGTGGTGGTGCCCAGCGCCATGAGCGGCGAGACCAACCGCCTGCTCGGCCTGGCCAAGGAGCTGGCACCCGAGAAACCGGGCACGGCCTACGGTCGCGAGCTCGACATGCTGGCTGCCACCGGCGAGCAGGCGTCGTCTGCGCTGCTGGCCATTGCCCTGCAGGCCGAAGGCCTGGATGCGGTCAGTTACGCCGGCTGGCAGGTGCCCATCCGAACCAACGACGCCTACACCAAGGCCCGCATCGAGTCGATCGACGACGCCCGTGTGCGGGCCGACCTCGATGCCGGCAAGGTGGTCATCATCACCGGTTTCCAGGGCATCGACGATGGCGGCAACATCACCACGCTGGGTCGTGGCGGCTCCGACACCTCGGCCGTCGCCGTGGCAGCGGCCCTGCAGGCCGACGAGTGCCTGATCTACACCGATGTCGACGGGGTCTACACCACCGACCCGCGCGTGGTGCCCGAGGCGCGCCGCCTGGAGCGGGTGAGCTTCGAGGAGATGCTGGAGATGGCCAGCATGGGCTCCAAGGTGCTGCAGATCCGCTCGGTCGAGTTCGCCGGCAAGTACCGCGTGCCGCTGAGGGTGCTCTCGAGCTTCACCCCATGGGACATCGACCTGGCCGAAGAGGCCTCCTCCGGCACCCTGATCACTTTTGAGGAAGACGAAGATATGGAAAAAGCCGTCGTTTCAGGCATTGCCTTCAACCGCGACGAAGCCAAGGTGTCCGTGCTGGGCGTGCCCGACAAGCCGGGCATCGCCTACCAGATCCTGGGCGCGGTGGCCGACGCCAACGTCGAGGTCGACGTGATCATCCAGAACCTGTCCAAGGACGGCAAGACCGACTTCTCGTTCACCGTGCATCGCAATGACTTCCAGAAGACGCTGGATCTGCTCAAGGGGCAGGTGGTGCCGGCCCTGGGTGCGGCCGACGTGGTGGGTGACAACCGCATCTGCAAGGTGTCCATCGTCGGCATCGGCATGCGCAGCCACGTGGGTGTGGCCAGCCGCATGTTCAAGTGCCTGAGCGAGGAGGGCATCAACATCCAGATGATCTCGACCTCCGAGATCAAGACCTCGGTCGTCATCGACGAGAAGTACATGGAGCTGGCGGTGCGCGCGCTGCACCGCGAGTTCGACCTCGACCAGACCGCTGACACGATCTCCCGCTGACCCGGTTCCAGGGCGTCCTGCATGGACGCTTTGAGGCATAATATGCAGTTCCGGAGTGATGACCGAGTGGCCGAAGGTGCTCCCCTGCTAAGGGAGTATGGGGTGTAGAGCCTCATCGAGGGTTCGAATCCCTCTCACTCCGCCAGACCGCAAACCCGCCCGCCTTCCGAGGCCGGCGGGTTTGTTTTTGGGCGTGTCGCGGGCCTGACGGATCGGGACCGGCTGCCCTCTGTACAGTACCCGTCCATGTCGTCGTCCTCCGGATCCCTGTCGGGCATGGCCTTTGCCACGCTGCTGCTGATCGCCCTGATGATGGGTGCCAACCATGTGGCGGCGCGGTTCGCGTTCGACAGCGGGGTCTCGGTGGCCACCGCGGTGCTGTTTCGCAGCGGGGTCACGGCCCTGGTGGTGCTGCTGATCCTGCGGGTCTCGGGCATCGGGCTGTCGGTGCCGGCCGCGCAGCGCCGTCCTCTGTTGCTGGTCGGCGCGCTGGTGGCGGTGCAGAGCCTGTGCCTGTATGCCGCGGTGGCGCGGCTGCCGGTGGCCCTGGCGCTGTTGGCTTTCAATGCCTACCCGCTGTGGACGGCGTTGTGGGCGAGGGTGCTCTATGGCGAGCGCCCCGATCCGCAGGTGCTGCGCGCGATGCCCCTGATCCTGCTCGGGCTGGCGCTGGCGCTGGACGTGTTCGGGGCCGCCTCGGGGCTGGGCGCTGCGGGTCACTGGAGCCGCATCGGTGCCGGTGTGCTGTTTGCCACGGCGGCGGCCGCCACCTTCGGCTGTGCACTGGTTCTCACGCAGCACGGCACAGCCGGGCTGGATGGACGGCTGCGGACAGCCAGCACCATGGGCATCGTGGCCGTCGTGGCGCTGGTGGTGGTGCTGGCGCAGGGCGGTCCGTCGCTGCCACAGGCCGCGTCGGGCTGGTGGGGGCTGGCCGGCCTGACGGTGCTCTATGGCACGGCCTTCACCGTCATGTTCACTGTGCTGCCCCGGCTGGGCGTGGTGGGCAATTCGGCCATCATGAACGTGGAGCCCATCTTTGCCCTGGTGCTGGCCTGGCTGCTGCTGAACCAGACCATCGCGCCCATGCAGGTCGTCGGGGGACTGCTGGTCGTTGCCGCGGTGATGTGGCTGGGTCTTCGCAGGCGTTGAAGCCCCGGGTCAGCGACGCGGTTCGCGCTCGTCCAGGCGGACGCTCCAGCGCTGGTCCCAGTCCGGGGCCGGATCGCGTTGCCGCCAGTGGTCCAGGGTCCGGCGTTCGCGTTTGGTCGGGCGGCCCTGCGCCTGCGCCAGCGCCGGCTCGGGTGCCAGCCGGCGCAGCTCGGCCTGCCGCTGGCGCTCGGCGACCGATTCGGCGGTTTCCTCGTACATCAGGGCCGCCACCGGGGCCGGGCCGCGGACGCCGCTGAGGGCGCGAACGACCACCATCCGGCGCAGGGGTCCCTGCTGGAGCTCGATCCGGTCGCCGACGCGGACCTCGCGGGCGGGTTTGGTCGCGGTGCCGTTGACCTGCACACGACCGCGCGCGACTTCCTCACCCGCCAGCCCCCGCGTCTTGTAGAAGCGCGCCGCCCACAACCATTTGTCCAGGCGGACGCGGCCGCAGGGTTCTGTCGGGTCTTGAGGTGCGGGCATGGGCGATCGCAAGCCGTGGGAAGCTGCGCCCCGGTCAGTCCCTGGCCCCCATGGCCAGCGCCCGAACACGGCTTTCCTGCAGTTCCATGGGGTTGTCGGCCTGCTTCGTGGGCCAGCCCTGCATGTGGCGCTCGGCCAGGTCGGCCAGGGCGCGGATCCAGTCCGGGCTGTCGTTGAGGCAGTCGATGTACTGGAACTCCTGGCCACCGGCGTGCCGGAAGGCTTCCTGCGCCTCCATGCGGATCTCTTCCAGGGTTTCGAGGCAGTCGCTGGTGAAGCCCGGGCAGACGACGTCCACGCTCTTGAGACCGGCCTGCGCCTTGGCCACCAGGGTGGGCTCGGTGTAGGGTTCGAGCCACTTGGCCTTGCCGAAGCGGGACTGGAAGGTGACGGTGTAGCGGTCCTTGGCCAGGCCCAGGCGCTCGGCCACCAGGCGGGCAGTCTTGTGGCATTCGCAATGGTAGGGGTCGCCCAGCAGCAGGGTGCGCTCGGGCACGCCATGGAAGCTCATGACCAGGTGGTCACCCTGGCCGTGGTGCATCCAGTGGTGCTGTATGCGTTTGGCCAGCGCCTCGATGTAGCCCGGGTCGTCGTGGTAACGATTGATGAAGCGCAGCTCCGGCAGGTGGCGGGCTTTCAGGCCCCACAGGGCCACGGCGTCGAACACACTCGCGGTGGTGGTGCCGCTGTACTGCGGGTAGGCGGGCAGGATGAGCACGCGGGTGACGCCCTGGGCGCGCAG
>SBFS01000248.1 GCA_006227825.1 Burkholderiales bacterium
CGGCGCCTGGGGGAACAGGGCCGCGTCGTGGTGCGCGCCCTGATCGGGGTCGATGGCACCGCCACCCGCGCCGAAATCCGCAGCTCCAGCGGCCACGACCGGCTGGACCAGGCGGCCCTGCAGACCGTGCTGCGCTGGCGCTATGTGCCCGGCCAGCGCAGCGGGCGCCCCGAAGCCATGTGGTTCGACATCCCCATCAGCTTCGTTCTCGAGTAAAACCCTGTCACCGGCCCCGTCAAGAGCCCCCGTCACGAACCCCCGATTCATCCCATGGAAACCACTCTCGCAAGCCCCAGCCTCGCCCAGGTCTGGCTTGAAGGCGACGCCGTCATCCGGACGGTGGCCGTTGTGCTTCTGGCCATGTCGCTGGCCACCTGGATCATCTTCTTCTGGAAGCTGCTGGACCAACGGGCCCACCGGCGCCAGGCCAGGGGCTGCGAGGGCTTCTGGCACAGCGCCGACTTCGCCGAGGGCCTGGACAAGCTGGGCGACGTGCGCAACAACCCCTTCCGCGATCTGGCGATGGAGGGCCGCGAAGCCCAGCGGCACATCCTGCACAAGGACGGCCGCACCGCACCGCAGCTGCACGACAGCCTGGACGTGAGCGACTGGGTCGAGCGCTGCCTGCGTCGCAGCCTGGACGACCACACGGCGCGGTCCCAGAGCGGGCTGACCGTGCTCGCCTCCGTCGCCTCGACCGCCCCCTTCATCGGCCTGTTCGGCACGGTCTGGGGCATCTACCACGCGCTGCTGGGCATCGGCGCCGCCGGCCAGGTCAGCATCGACCGGGTGGCCGGTCCCATCGGCGAGGCGCTGATCATGACCGCCCTGGGCCTGCTGGTGGCCATTCCGGCGGTGCTCGGCTACAACGCGCTGCTGCGAGGCAACAAGGGCATCAACCACCAGCTCAACCGCTTCGCGCACGACCTGCACGCCTACTTTGTCACCGGCGCACGCGTGAGCGCCGCCGGCGAAGGCAAGGTGCTGCCCATGAAGAGGGGCTGAGCCATGGCGATCGGAACCCGGGACGACAGCGACGAGATGCTCAGCGAGATCAACATGATCCCGTTCATCGACGTCATGCTGGTGCTGCTGATCATCTTCATCATCACCGTGCCTGTCATCAAGCACGCCGTCAGCGTCGACCTGCCCAAGGCCAGCAGCCAGCGGCTGCTGGACAAGCCGCAGAACATCCGGGTGGTGGTCGATGCCGACGGGCTCTATCACTGGAACGGCGCACGGGTCGAAGACGGGCAACTGGCCGAGCGGCTGGCCGCGGCGGCTGCGCAGGATCCGCAGCCGGAGCTGCACATCCGGGGCGACCGCGCGGTGCGCTACGAGCGCGTTGCCGAGCTGCTGGCCGCCGCCCAGCGCGCCGGCCTGAGCAAGATCGGCTTCGTCACCGAACCGGCCACACCGTGACAGGAAACCTGCCCATGACCGAACACAGACCCGAACACCACCCCATGCCCGTGTCGGCCTCCGGCGCACAGGCCGGCCATGCCCCGGGCGCCGCGATGGCAGCCGTGCTGGACAGCCAGGCGGTCCTGCGGGGCCACCAGGCCATCACCATCGTGCACAACGGCCATTTCTACCGGCTGCAGACCACCCGCCAGGGCAAGCTCATCCTGACCAAATAGTCCCTCTTCATCGTGGGGCGACACTGGGGAACCCGATCCCCGCCTGTCGCATTTGGGCCAGCCAGGGATGCCCTTGCAGGGACATCCGGTAGCCAGGCCGCTTTTTCGCTCAGTCGATCACAGCCCGATGGCCGCCAGCGCCGCACGGGCCACCTGGGCGTCCTCGGTGGACTTGACACCACTGACACCCACGCCGCCGATGCACTGGCCGTCCTTGACGATGGGCATGCCGCCCTCGAGCATGCCCGTGAGCACCGGCGCGCTCAGGAACGAGACGCGACCCTGGTTGATCATGTCCTCGTACACCTTGCTCTCGCGCCGCCCCAGGGCCGCCGTCTGGGCCTTGGACAGCGCGATGTGCGCCGACACCGCCGCCGCCCCGTCCAGCCGCTGCAGCCACAGGGGGTGACCCCCGTCGTCCACGATGGCGATCGTGACCGCCCACTGGTTTTTCTGGGCCTCTGCCTCGGCTGCGGCGGCCATGAGCTTGAGATCGGCGAGTTCGAGCACGGGTTTGGTCTTCATGAACTTTTCCTGGTGTTGGGGGTCAGTGCGAACTGGGGAGTCATCCGTCTGCACGACGATAACCCATCCATTGTGTCCATGGCGGTCACAAATGCCTTCACCCCCAGGCTATTGTTCCGCCGGCCCGGCACCGGATCGCTGCGCAGACTAGAATTCCCGGCAGTCCGGCCCGAGCGCCGGCATCACCGTCCACACCGAAGGAGCACCGAACCATGACCGACCAAGTCCATCGCACCGGCCATCTGGGCGGCCTGGCGTCTTCCGCCCTGCAGCGCAACCGGGTGCTGCGCAACACCTACTGGCTGCTGGCCCTGTCCATGGTGCCGACGGTCCTGGGTGCCTGGATCGGTGTTCAGACCGGCATCACCGCCGGGCTCACCGGCGGCCTGGGCCTGGTCGTGTTCCTCGGCGGCGCCTTCGGCTTCATGTTCGCCATCGAGAAGACCAAGAATTCGGCCGCCGGCGTGCCGGTGCTGCTGGCCTTCACCTTCTTCATGGGCCTGATGCTCTCGCGCCTGCTGGCCGCCGTCATGGGCCTGGGCAACGGCTCGAGCCTGGTGATGACCGCGTTCGGCGGCACGGCGGCCGTGTTCTTCGTCATGGCCAACCTGTCCACCGTCATCAAGCGCGACCTCTCCGGCATGGGCAAGTGGCTGTTCGTCGGTGCACTGGCCATCATGATCGGCGCCGTCATCAACGTCTTCGTCGGCAGCACCGCCGGCATGGCGGCCATCGCCACCCTGGCGATCGTGGTGTTCAGCCTGTTCATGCTGCACGACCTCAAGCGCATCGTCGATGGCGGCGAGACCAACTACATCACCGCCACCCTGGGCCTGTACCTGAGCATCTTCAACGTGTTCCAGAGCCTGCTGGCCCTGCTCGGCCTGTTCGGCGGCGAGCGCGAGTGACACCCGCCGGCCAGCGGCGGCCAGTCAAGGGGTCCTGAGGGACCCCTTTTTCATGGGCGCCGGGTTTTCGCGACCCCGGCAGGTGCGCGCCTCAAGTTGCCCGGCGGGATGCCGAAACACAGTTCACGCGCACACCGAACCGCCACCATGACCCGCCTGACCGTCACCCTCGCCTTGCTCCTGTCCAGCGGCCTGCTGGCCGGCTGCGAGGCCCTGGGCATCGAGACCGCCACCCAGATCGCGGCCAAGAAGGAGGCCGAGGCCAGGGCCATCGGCAGCGCGTGCCGCCACGCGGTTCGCAGCATCGAGGACTGCTTCAACAGCAACCCGCGCGCCGGCAAGGCCGCGGTGTTCGCCGGCTGGAAAGAGATGGACGAGTACATGCGCGAAAACGAGATCGTCGGCATGCCCGGCGAACAGGGTCCGTCACGCGCCGACCCGGCCCTCTCCGGTGAGCCCGCGCGCGGCTCCGGCGAGCGTGCCGGCGAGCGCGCCAGCCGCTCCTGAGCAGGCCACGCCGGCGCGCTGTGCGCCCTCACCGGCCGACGGCCGGCTCCTCCAGATCGAACACCGCCATGCTCTCGACATGGGCGGTGTGCGGAAACATGTTGACCACCCCCGCAGCCACGCACCGGTAACCCGCCTGATGCACCAGCAGGCCGGCGTCCCTGGCCAGCGTGGCCGGGTTGCAGCTCACGTACACGATGCGGCGCGGCGGCTGCCAGCCCCCTGTCCGCAGTTCGGGCTGCTGGTGCAGTTCGGCCAGGGCCTTGGCCAGGGCGAAGGCCCCCTCGCGAGGCGGATCGACCAGCCACTTGTCGGCCACACCATCGGCCACCAGCTGGGCCGGGTCCATCTCGAACAGGTTGCGCGCGACGAAGCGCGTGGGGGCCAGCGGCCGTTCGCGCCCGGCACCGTTGTGGGCCAGGTTCTGGCGCGAGCGCGCCACCAGCGCCTCGCTGCCCTCGATGCCCAGCACCTCCCCGGCCCGGGTGGCCAGCGGCAGCGTGAAGTTGCCCAGGCCGCAGAACCAGTCGATCACGCGTTCGTGGGGCTGCGCATCAAGCAGGCGCAGGGCCCGTGAGACCAGCACCCGGTTGATGTGGGGGTTGACCTGGGTGAAATCGGTGGGCCGGAACGGCATCTCGATGCCGAACTCGGGCAACCGGTAGGACAGGGTCTGCGCCGCCCCGTCGCCGTCGAGCAGGTGCACCGTGTCCGGCCCCTTGGGCTGCAGCCACCATTGCACGCCATGCTGGCTGCCGAAGGCCCGCAGGCGGGACAGGTCCTCCCCTGACAGGGGCTCGAGGTGCCGCAGCACCAGCGCGGTCACCGTGTCCCCGCAGGCCAGCTCGATCTGGGGGCAGGTCTCCCGCGCGTCCATCCCGTGCACCAGCGCCCGCAAGGGCAGCAGCAGCGCGCTGACATGGGGCGGCAGCACGGGGCAGACCTGCATGTCGGCCACATAGCGGCTCTTGCGCTCGTGAAAGCCGATCAGCACCTCGCCCTTCTTGCGCACGTGCCGCACCGACAGGCGGGCACGGTAACGGTAGCCCCAGGCCGGGCCCTGGATCGGCCGCAGCAGGGTCTGTGCCCGCACCTTGCCCAGGTGCCAGAGGTTGTCCTCCAGCACGCGCTGCTTGATGGCGACCTGGGCCGACTCGTGCAGGTGCTGCATCTTGCAGCCGCCGCAGGCGCCGGCATGCAGGCCGAAGTGCGGGCAGCCGGGCCGCACCCGCTGCGAGGACTCGCGGTGGATGGCGGTGGCGGTGGCGGCCTCCCAGTTGTTCTTGCGCCGGTGCACGCTGACGCTGACCTGCTCGAACGGCAGGGCACCCTCGACGAAGACCACCTTGCCGTCGGGCCGGTGGGCAATGCCCTGGGCCTCGATGTCCAGGGATTCGATGAGCAGCCGGCCTTCGGGCAGGCCGGCGCAAGGGGATGTGGGGGTCGGGAGGTCTTCTGGCGGGGAACAGTCTTGGCTCATGCCCCGATTGTCTCAGGAGCGGACCGCACAGACGGCCGGTCTCAGCCCCAGGCGTCGAGGTACTCGCGCCAGTGCGTCTCGGCCGGGGCCAGGCCCTCCAGCGTCTGCCTGACGAAGGCGATCTCCTGGTCGTACTCGGCCTCGGTCAGGCCACCGCGCATCTTCTGGAAGCGGCAGTAGACCAGGTAGGTGTTCATGACGTCCGTCTCGCAGTAGCGGCGCACATCCTCGGTCTGGCCCGCCAGGTACTGCGCATACACCTGCGAACCGTCCATGCCCAGCTTGCCCGGAAAGCCGCACAGCCTGGCCAGCGCGTCCAGCGGCGCATTGTTCCTGGGCGTGTACATGGCCAGCAGGTCCATCAGGTCCAGGTGGCGCATGTGGTAGCGGCTGATGTAGTTGTTCCACTTGTACTCGCGGTCGTCCTCGCCCAGGTCCCAGTACTTGCTCGCCTCGACGCCATGGCGCAGGCCGCGGTAGTGCAGCACCGGCAGGTCGAAGCCGCCGCCGTTCCAGCTCACCAGCTGCGGCTGGTGCTTCTCGATGCTGTGGAAGAAAGCCTGGATGACCTTGCCCTCGCTCTGGCCGTCGCGGTCGACAAAGGAGTGGACGCGCAGGCCTTCGGCACTGCGGAAGACCACGCTGATGCACAGCACCCGCTGCAGGTACAGCGGCGCGAAGTCGCCCTGCCCCTTTTCCTTGCGCTCGGCCACCCAGGCGTCGTAGACCTGGGCATCGCTTGCCGAGGCGGGATCGTCCCGCAGCAGGCGCAGGCCGGCGGTGTCCGGAATCGACTCGATGTCGAAGACTAGGACGGGCCAGGCCATGTCAGTCCGATCCCGGGGCAGGCGCGCCGACGACCCCGGGGCTCAGCGCTTGGGCAGGTGCTGCAGGGGGTCCACCGGCTTGCCCAGCCGGCGCACCTCGAAGTGCAGCTTGACCCGGTCGGTGTCGCTGCTGCCCATCTCGGCGATGCGCTGGCCCTGGCGAACCGCCTGGTCCTCGCGCACCAGCAGGGCCTGGTTGTGGGCGTAGGCCGTCAGGTAGGTGTTGTTGTGCTTGAGGATCACCAGGTTGCCGTAGCCACGCAGGCCGGCCCCGGCGTACACCACCCGCCCGTCGGCTGCCGCCAGCACCGGGTCGCCGATGCGGCCGCCGATGCTGACACCCTTGCTGTTGCGGGCTTCGTCGAAGGTGGCGATGAGCGGCCCCTGGGCCGGCCAGATGAACTCGATCTCCTCGCCGG
>SBFS01000107.1 GCA_006227825.1 Burkholderiales bacterium
GCCGAGGTGTTCACCGGCTCGCCGGGCAAGTACGTGCCGCTGTCGGAGACCATCCGCGGCTTCAAGATGATCACCGCGGGCGAGTGCGACCACCTACCCGAGCAGGCCTTCTACATGGTCGGCACCATCGACGAGGCCTTCGAGAAGGCGAAGAAGGTTGCCTGATGGTGCCGGGCGCCGCCCGCCGGCGCCCGCCCGCTGAACAGCCTTTTCCCTTTTCACAGGAGTCACTATGAGCACCATCCACGTCGATGTGGTCAGCGCCGAAGAGTCCATCTTCGCGGGCGAGGCCAAATTCGTGGCCCTGCCGGGCGAGGCGGGTGAACTGGGCATCCTGCCCGGTCACATTCCGCTGATCACCCGCATCAAGCCCGGTGCCGTGCGCATCGAGAAGGCCGATGGCGGCGAAGAGTTCGTGTTCGTGGCCGGCGGCATTCTGGAGGTGCAGCCCAACCGCATCACCGTTCTCTCCGACACCGCCATCCGCGGCAAGGACCTGGACGAGGCCAAGGCCAACGATGCGCGCAAGCAGGCCGAGGAAGCCCTGAAGAACGCCAAGAGCGACCTGGACCTGGCCAAGGCCACATCGGAGCTGGCCGTGATGGCCGCGCAGATCGCCGCGCTGCGCAAGTACCGCCAGAAGCGCTGACAGCCTTCGGTGGACCCAGAGGCCATGAACGAATTGGACCGGTTCACCACCGGTCCAATTTTGTTTGGGCGCATCGTTTCGGCGCACAATGCGCGGACATCCATCTGCTCTGCGCATGCCCTCGATCTTTGAGAACCCGGAACTCGAGCCGGAGGAACTGGCGGCCCGCCTGCTCGTCACGCCCACGGCGCTGGATGACCTGACGCTGGCCGATGCCATGAAGGTGGTGGCCTACATGCGACCGCAGCGTATCGCGGCCGGCACCGTCTTCATCCACGAAGGGGAGACGCGGCGCAACGATTACATGCTGCTCGTCCTCGAGGGCGACATCGCGGTGGAGAGCGACCTGCCCGGCGTGAACGACAGCATGGTGGTCAACATCATCGGGCCGGGCCACCTGATCGGGGAGATGGGCCTGCTCGACGGGGCTCCCCGTTCGGCCACCTGCGTCGCCAGCACGGACATTGCGGCTGCGGTGCTTTCGCGCACAGGCCTGATGCGCCTGCTCAAGGACCACCCCCGAGTCGGCTCCAAACTCCTGCTGGCCATCTCCAAAAGGCTGTCCGACCGGCTGCGCGAGACCACGCGCAAGCTCAAGACCTTTGCCCAGATGAACAGGGCCATGCAGCAGGAGCTGGCGGTGGTGATGAACAACCGCACGGCAGGTCCGGGTCTGTATCAGCGGGGCAAGGGCTCCAGGTCCTGACCTGCAGGGGCCGGCAAGGGGCGGTCCTCAGACACGGACCACCGCGTCGGGCAGCTCGTTCTCCGACAGCCCCGCCCGTTCGGCCGGAAAGTGCCGCACCAGCAGGGCCGAGACTTCCTCCAGTGCAGCGGTCAGGCCGCCCTCGAAATCCCCGCCGCGCAGCCGCTGGCCCAGGCGAGCCACGATGGCATCCCATTCGGCTGGCGGCACCACGCGGCAAATGGCCCGGTCGGCCACCAGCTCGATGGCGTGCTCGGCCAGCAGGAGGTAGATGAGCACCCCGTTGTTGCCTTCGGTGTCCCAGATGCGCAGGCGACCGAACCAGGCCAGCGCGCGCTGGCGCACCACCGCCCCGACCGGGGTGTCACCCCGGGCCCGCCAGAGGTAGCTCACCGGCATGGCGGCTTCAATGCAGATGCGGATCTCGCCGCTGTGCCTGCGCTCGCTGGCGCCGATGTAGCTCGCCAGCCGCTGCGCCACGTGATCGGGCACCGCGCGCCTGCTGTCCGACGCATCGCGCCACAGGTTCCTGAACAAGCGAAGCCACCATTCCATGTGCAAGACCTCACCAGCCGCCTGAGGCGCCACCGCCACCGAAATTTCCCCCGCCACCCGAGCCGAAGCCACCCCCGCCGCCACCCCAGCCCCCGTGCCCGGCTCCCCGGCCGCCGCTGCTCCCCCAATGCCCGGATCGGCTCCGCCCTCCCTGAGCGGGGGCCCTCGGCAACTGCCGGATGAACAGCGCGGCCAGCAGCCCGAGCAGACCGGCGCCGATGGCCATCCAGAGGACCTGCGTCAGCGCCCAGCCCAGTCCGCCGGCGGCGACGCCGGTCAGCGCCGTGCCCAGCCGATGGCCGAAAATCTCGCGCAGGACGGCCGAAAACAGAGGCACGGCGAAGGCAAGAAAGATCAGCAGGTCGGCCACCGGTACACCATCGTCGCCTGCGCGCCGGACATCGCCGGGCAGGGGCAGGGACTCCCCCGCGATACGCGAGAGCACCTGGTCGAGTCCGGCCTCGATGCCGCCGGCGTAGTCGCCGCGCCGGAAGGCCGGTGCCACCGCTTCGTCCAGAATGCGGCGGGCGAGAATGTCCGGAACGGCCCCTTCCAGCGTCTTGGCCGGCGCAATGCGCATGCGCCGGTCGTCCTTGGCGATGACAAACAGCAGGCCGTCACCGACGTCGCGCCTTCCGATCTTCCACGCATCGCCCAGGCGCTGGGTGAAATCCGCAATGTCCTCCGGGGCCGTGGTGGAGAGCATGAGCACCACCACCTGCGCGCCCCGTTCGGCCTCGAAGCGGGCCAACCGGTCCTCCAGCCGAGCCAGGTCGTCAGGCCCGAGCGTGCCGGTCTGGTCCATGACGCGGGCGCGCAGGTCCGGCACCGGCTTCAGGGCCAGTGCTCCGAAGGCCCAAAGCCCCGCCAGCAGGAAAACCAGGGCCAGCAGTGCCTGCCTTCGACGGCAAGCCTGATGCAGCAGGAACAACGGACGCGCCAGGCTCACGGACGGCCGAGATTGACCGCCGGCGGCTGCGCCAGGGCGGCCTCGTTTTCGACCTGGAAGCCGGCCTTGGGGCTGTAGCCGAAGACCATCGCCGTCAGGTTGGACGGAAACGTACGGGTCAGCACGTTGTAGTCCTGCACGGTCTGGATGTAGCGGTTGCGGGCCACCGTGATCCGGTTCTCCGTGCCCTCCAGCGCGGTCGTCAGGTCGCGCACCTGCTCGATGGCCTTGAGCTGGGGGTACTGCTCGACCACGGCCAGCAGCCGGCTGAGCGAACTGCCCACCTGCGCCTGGGCAGCCTGGAACTGCTGCATGGCCTGCGGGTCGCTGATCATGTCGGGGCTGACCTGGATGGCGGTGGCCTTGCTGCGCGCTTCGACCACCTGGGTGAGGGTCTCCTGTTCGGCATCGATGGCGCCGCGGATGGCGGCCACGAGATTGGGGATCAGGTCGGCCCGGCGCTGGTACTGGTTGAGCACCTCGGCCCACGCGGCCTTGCTGGCTTCATCCAGCCGCTGGAAGTCGTTGTAGCCGCAACCGCCGAGTCCCGAACCCAGCAGGAGCGCAGACAGCAGGACCGAGATCCGCAGACGCATGAGGGAAGACAGCACGGACATGGCAACTCCAGAGGGAAAAAGCACCTGCGAATGACTATACCCCGACCGGGACGCGAGGGCGATGCGCGCATGCCGCGATCGACCTGTCCGGGGCGCGGCAAAATACCCCCATGCCCAAACCCAAGATGCCGCCGGGCACGGCGGATGACACCGAAGCGGCCTTCTACGAGGCGCTGCAGCAGGCCGATCTCGAGCGGCTGATGGCCTGCTGGGCGGACGAGGACGAGATCGTCTGCGTCCATCCGGGAGGGGCCCGCCTCGTCGGGCACGCTGCCGTGCGCCACGCATTCGAGGCGATCTTCGCCAACGGAGGCGTGATGGCACACCCCGAGCGTGTTCGCCGGCTGGAAACCGCCCATTGCAGCATCCACAGCGTGATCGAGCGGGTGGCCGTGATGGGCGATGACGGCATCCGGATCGCCTGGGTGCCGGCGACCAATGTCTATGTCAAGACAGCCCACGGCTGGCGGATGGTGGCCCATCACGCCAGCCCGGGTTCCCCTGACGAACCGGTGGAGGCGGCCCGGTCGGGCCCCCTGCTGCACTGAGGTCCTACCATGGCGTCAGCGAGCGCGGGCAAGCCAGCCATGATGGAGCCGCCACAGGCCACCGCAAACCGGACCCTCGACTACCGGGCGCCCTGGTGGCTTCCGGGCGGGAACCTGCAGACCATCTGGGGCGCGCTCGCTGCTCGCCGCCACCGGGGCGTGGCGCCCGGCTGGCGACGCGAGCGCTGGACGACGCCCGACGGCGATTTCATCGATGTCGACCATGCAGCCCATGCCACCGCCCCGGACGCACCGCTGGTCGTGCTGTTTCATGGTCTGGAGGGTTCATCGGACAGCCAGTACGCTGTCGCCTTTGCCGACTTTGCCGCGGAGCAGGGCGTGGCGCTGGCGGTGCCCCACTTCAGGGGCTGTTCGGGGGAACTGAACCTCGCACCACGGGCCTACCACTCGGGCGATTTCGAGGAGGTCGACTGGATTCTCGGGCGCTTTGCCGCCCGGTCGCCGAGCCGGCCGCTGGTGGCTGTCGGCGTCTCGCTGGGGGGCAACGCCTTGCTGCGCTGGGCGGGTGAAATGGGGCAGGCCGCCGCACAGACGGTCCGGGCCGTGGCCGCTGTCTGTTCCCCGCTGGATCTGGCGGCGGGGGGGCATGCCATCGGCCAGGGCTTCAACCGGCTGGTCTACACCCGCATGTTCCTCTCCAGCATGGTGCCCAAGGCGTTGCGCAAGTTGGAGCAGCATCCCGGCCTGTTCGACGGCGCGGCGTTGAAGGCGGCGCGCGACCTCTACACCTTCGACAACCTGTTCACTGCGCCGCTGCACGGCTTTCGGAACACCGACGACTACTGGAGAAGGGCGTCGGCCAAGCCTGTGCTGCCCGATGTGCGGGTGCCGGCGCTGGCGCTCAACGCGCTCAACGACCCGTTCGTGCCGGCCGCATCGCTGCCTCGTGCACACGAGGTGGGCCAGCACGTGCAGCTTTGGCAGCCGGCGCAAGGAGGCCATGTGGGCTTTCCCGGCGCGGACGGCTGGCCGGGCTTTCCGGGGCATGTCCGCCACATGCCCGCAGCCGTGGGTCGCTGGCTGCTGTCCCATGTCTGATCCGTCCCGGGAGTCTTCAGATGGATGAAATTGTCAAGGCGGCCATGGCCAAGTGGCCCAACGTGCCACACTGCTACGGCTGGCTCGGGCTCGATGCGCGGGGGCAGTGGTTCATGCGGGATGACCGCGCACAGGCTGCCGGCCCCTTTGCGCTGCTGCCCGGCGAGCGTGGCCAGCCCAGCAAGGGCTCCTGGCTGCGTCACGACAAGCTCATCGACTTCATCGGTCGCAACTACGCGGCCGACGGGGACGGGCAGTGGTTCTTCCAGAACGGCCCGCAACGGGTCTATGTCGAACTGGAGGCCTGCCCCTGGGTATGGCGCCTGCAGCCTGATGGCGAGGTCCTCAGCCACACGCGCCTGCCGGCGCGTATCACGGAGAGCCTGCTGGACGAGGAGGGACACCTGTACCTGGTCACCGACCTTGGTGTGGGACGGGTCCACAGCGCCGACATGGCCCTGGCCGCCGAAGCGGTCGACAGTGGGCGCTGGCAGCCCCAGGACATCGAGCGGGCCAGCCTGCCTGCGCGATTCGGTTTCGAGCCCAGTCCCCAGAGGCGGCGCCAGGCCGCCACCTGAGCGGGCACGGACAAAAAACAGGGCCCGCAAGCAGCGGGCCCTGGGAGAGGGTGTGTACGCTCAGCGGGTCAGTTGACGGAGTCGAGCATGAACTGCACGGCGGCACGGATCTCGGCTTCGCTGGCATTGGCCGCGCCGCCCTTCGGGGGCATGGCGCCCTTGCCTTTGACCACACTGGCCGTCAGCCCGTCCAGACCCAGGCCCAGGCGGGCGGCCCAGCCTGCCTTGTCGCCCAGCTTGGGCGCACCGGCAACACCGGCCACATGACACACGGCACAGGCCTGGTTGTAGAGCGCCTGGCCATTGACGGAGGCGGCCGGCGCAGGTGCTGCGACGGGAGCTGCCGCCACGACGACGGGCTGTTCACCGGATGCGGGCATGGCAGGAGGCGCTTCGCTGGTGGCCGCCGGTGTGGCCTGCTCGGCAACGGCCGGAGCAGCAGCTTCGACCGCGGGCTCGGCGAGCTTGCCGCCGGATGCATTGACCATGTGCACCATGGCGCGTGCCAGCTCCACGTCGCTGAATGCGCCGCCCGCCTGTGCACCCATGGCACCCTTGCCCTTGAGCACCGAGTTCAGCAGCGCGTCGTAGCCGGTGGTGATGCGGGCCGCCCAGGCGGCGTTGTCGCCGATCTT
>SBFS01000128.1 GCA_006227825.1 Burkholderiales bacterium
CCGGTGTAGGTGTTGGCCGGAATGACCGCGGGCTGGTAGGCCGCGTTGCCGATCTTGGCGATCACGTCGGCGGGCACCGGGATGACGACGATCTTGACCGCCGTGGCCAGGTCGCGGATGGAGGCCACGCCCAGGCCGGCGGATTGCAGGGTGGCGTCGAGCTGGCGGTTCTTCATGAGCTCGACCGACTCGCCAAAGGGCAGGTATTCGACCTTGGCCAGGTCCTGGTAGCTCAGGCCGGCGGCCTTGAAGACGGCACGCGCGTTCAGTTCGGTGCCCGAGCGGGCGGCGCCGACGGAGACACGCTTGCCCTTGAGGTCGGCCAGGGTCCGGATGCCGCTGTCGGCATTGGCCACGATCTGGACGTAGTTGTTGTAGGTGCCGGCCACGCCACGCAGCTTGTCCAGCTTGGTCTTGAAGCCGGCTTCCTCGTTGCCGTTCCATGCGTCGGACAGGGCATCGGCCAGGGTGAAGGCCAGCTCGCCACGACCGGCCTGCAGCAGGTTGAGGTTCTCTGCGGATGCGCGCGTGACCTGGGCGGTGGAGCGCACATTGGGGATGTCCTTGCCGAATATCTGCGACAGGGCCACACCCACCGGGTAGTAGACCCCGCTCTGGCCACCGGTCAGCACGTTGATGAACTGCTGTTGCTGGGCCACGGCGGCGCCGGAAACCAGGGCGGCACCGAGTGCCAGGCCCAAACCGATCTTCTGAAGCAAACGCATGGGAGGTCTCCTGTTGGAATGAAGGACAAGCGGGCAGAATACCGCAACTCCCGCCCTCTGGCCCCCCGGAATTTGCGTATCCGCCGGGGCGGGTTTTCCCCGAGATGCCGAGTCTTCCATGTCCCAGTCCGCCCATTTCGACGCGGTCAATGCCTTCATCGACGCCCTCTGGCTGGAAGAAGGTCTGTCGCGCAACACGCTGGATGCCTACCGGCGCGACCTCGTGCAGCTGGGCGACTGGTTGCAGGGGCGGGGCGTGGCCCTGGATGCCGCCGGTGAAGCGGACCTCAACGCCTATTTCGCGGCCCGCCACACCGCAACCCGCGCCACCACCGCCAACCGCCGGTTGACGGTCTTCAGGCGCTATTTCCGCTGGGCCCTGCGCGAGCAGCGGATTTCAGCCGACCCCACGCTGCGCCTGCTGGCCGCGCGCCAGCCGTTGCGCGTGCCCAAAAGCCTGACCGAAGCCCAGGTGGAGGCCCTGCTGGCCGCACCCGATACCGGTACCGCGCTGGGCCTGCGCGACCGGACCATGCTGGAGCTGATGTACGCCAGCGGCCTGAGGGTGAGCGAACTGGTGACCCTCAAGGCCTGGCATGTGGACCGGGCCGCCCATGTGCTGCGCATCACCGGCAAGGGCAGCAAGGAGCGCCTGGTCCCGTTCGGGCAGGTCGCGGGCCAGTGGCTCGAGCGGTACCTCGCGCAGGGGCGGCCCGAGATCCTGGCCGGCCAGGCCAGCGAGGACCTGTTCGTCACCGCGCGCGGTGTGAGGGCCGGCCAGGCCATGAGCCGCGTGATGTTCTGGAACCTGGTCCGGCGCTACGCGCTGCAGGCCGGCATACACGCCCCGATCTCGCCCCACACGTTGCGCCATGCCTTCGCGACCCATCTGCTCAACCACGGTGCCGACCTGCGGGTGGTGCAGATGCTGCTGGGCCATGCCGACATCTCAACCACGACCATCTACACCCATGTCGCACGGGAGCGCCTGCGAAATGTCGTGACCCGGCACCATCCGCGGGGCTGAGCCGAGCCGGCCTCTCAGCCCTGCGCTGCCCGCACCAGATCGTCGAGCTCGTCCTGTGTGAAGCCGGCGGCCCGGCGCGCCTCCTCGTTGAACGGCGGGCGCAGTCGCGGCGCCCGATGCAGGCGCGTCAGTTGCCGGTAATGCGCAACCGGCTGCAGGCCCTGCTGCCCGCACAGCCAGGCATACCAGCGGTTGCCGACCGCGACATGGCCGATCTCGTCACGCAGGATGACATCGAGCACGCCGATGGCCCGCTGCGCGGCCGGCGTCGCGGCCTGGCGCAGCCGGGCCTGGATCAGCGGTGTGGCATCCAGCCCGCGCGCCTCCAGTGTGCGGGGGACCAGCGCCATGCGCGCGGTGACATCGCCTCGGGTCCTGACGCACATCTCCCACAGGCCGTCGTGGGCTTCGAAGTCGCCGTAGTCATGGCCCAGGGCCTGCAGTTCCCGCCGGACCAGACCGAAATGCAGGGCCTCCTCGTCGGCCACGCGCAGCCAGTCGCGGTAGAACCCAACCGGCATGCCGGCGAAGCGCCACACGGCATCGAGCGCCAGGTTGATGGCATTGAATTCGATGTGGGCGATCGCGTGCAGCAGCGCGGCCAGGCCGCCGGCAGTGAAGGGCGAGCGCTGCGGCACGCTGCCTGGCGGCACCAGCGCAGGACGCGCTGGCCGGCCCGGCAGGTGCACGCCGGCGGGTTCCTGCAGGTCCGGCGCTGCCTCGGCCGCCAGAGCGCAGTCGTGCGTGGCCTGCGCCATGCGTTGCAGCGCGTGGGTGGCCTCCTGCTTGGCGACAGGGTCGGCCATGCACAGCGCCTCCAGCGCACGCTGCCGGATGCCGGACGGTTCGGGGCGGATGCTTTCCATGATCCTTACAATTCTAGGTTTGGCAGGTCGCCCCCGGCCTGCCCGGCACCACAGGAGACCGAGCAGCATGGCCCTTTATGAACTCGACGGCGTGAGCCCGCGCCTGCATGAGAGCGCCTGGGTGGCCGACAGCGCCCAGGTGATGGGCAACGTGGAGCTGGCGGCCGAGACCAGTGTCTGGTTCGGCGCCACGCTGCGTGGCGACACCGAAACGATCACCGTCGGCAAGGGCAGCAACATCCAGGACGGCAGCGTCCTGCATGCCGATGTCGGATACCCGCTGACCGTGGGTGAGAACGTGACCGTCGGCCACATGGTCATGCTGCACGGCTGCACCATCGGCGACGAGAGCCTGATCGGCATCGGCGCGGTGGTCCTCAACGGGGCGCGCATCGGCCGCAACTGCATCGTGGCCGCGGGCGCCCTGGTCACGGAAGGCAAGTCTTTTCCCGACGGTTCCATGATCATGGGCAGTCCCGCCAAGGTGGTCCGCGAACTGGGCCCGGAGCAGATCGAAGGGGTCCGGCGCAGCGCCCACCACTACATCGAAAACGCCGAGCGCTACCGCAGCGGCTTGAAAAGGCTCGGTTGAACGCCAACTGCGGTGTCTGGCCATCGCCGGGGAATCCCTTGTCCGAACTCCACAAATTTGTCTTCGAAGGCCTGCCGGTGCGCGGCATGCTGGTGCGCCTGACCGACGCCTGGCAGGACATGCTGCAGCGCCGACAGCAGGCCGGCGGCTATCCGGCACCCGTCACCGAGCTGCTGGGCGAGATGGCTGCAGCAGCCACACTGATGCAGGCCAACATCAAGTTCAACGGCGCCCTCATCCTTCAGATCCAGGGGGACGGGCCGGTGAAGCTGGCGGTGGCCGAGGTCCAGCCCGACCTGTCGTTGCGCGCCACCGCCACCGTGCAGGGCGAGGTGGCCGACGGGGTGCCGCTGTCGCACATGGTCAATGTGAACAACCGGGGACGCTGCGCCATCACGCTCGACCCCAAGGACCGCATGCCGGGACAGCAGCCTTACCAGGGCGTCGTGCCCCTCTACGGCGACCGGCATGAAAAGCTCGAGAGGCTCAGCGAGGTCATCGGGCACTACATGCTGCAGAGCGAGCAGCTGGACACCCGCCTGGTGCTCGCCGCCAACGACCGGGTGGCCGCCGGACTGCTCATCCAGCGACTGCCGCTGCAGGGCGAGGCGAACCTCGCCGGCAGCGGGGTGGCGCGCCGGGACGAGGACCAGATCGGCGCCAACGAGGACTACAACCGCATCGCCATCCTGGCTGGCAGCCTCAAGCGCGAGGAGCTGCTGGAGCTCGATGCCGAAACCATCCTGCGTCGCCTGTTCTGGGAAGAGGATGTCCGCCGTTTCGAACCGCTGACGGGAGAGCAGGGACCCCGGTTCGCCTGCAGCTGTTCACGCGAGCGCGTCGCCTCCATGCTGCGCGGGCTGGGCCGGGCCGAGGTCGAGTCGGTGCTGGCCGAACAGGGGCAGGTGGAGGTCGGGTGCGACTTCTGCGGCGCCCGCTACCGCTTCGATCCGGTGGATGCGGCACAGCTTTTCCTGCAGGTGGCCGACCAGCCACCGGGCTCACCCGGGGTTCACTGAGCGCGCATCCGTCAGCCGGGTGAACAGGCGGTGTTCGCAGTCCGGGTCGCTGCAGCGTTCGCACACCCACGCAGCCTGACGCGGCCGGGCGGCGACAGGATCGGGCACCAGCACCGTCCCGAGCCGGTGCCCGATGATGCGAAGCGCGGCTTGCAGCCGCTCCTGCCCTTGTCCGTAGACCGTGTGGTAGGCAATGCCGGTGCGATCGAGTTCGCGCCGCAGAATGCGGTCGGTGGCTTCGCGCAGCGCAGGGCCGTCCCTGAACAGGCCATCGGGCACCCACGGCAGGTCCAGACCCATCAGAAGGTTCACGTCGTAGCCGCGCTGCTGCCCCAGGGCGTGCGCGTAGAGGCCCGGGTCGTTGAAATAGAGTTCGCTGTAGGCTGCCACCATCAGGGCCGAGGTGTCGGCCAGCACCAGTTCGACGCCGGGGCTGGCGCGGGCCTGTTCGATCTGGCGGGCCTGCTCCTGGGCCAGGCCGGCCTGCTCGTGGGCCTGAGGGGCGCGACCGTGGCGGATGCACCAGTCGCGCAGGTGCTCGGGCACCAGGGCGACCGACCAGCCCAGCGCCGACAGATGACCCTGCAAGGCCAGGGCCAGCGTCGACTTGCCCGACGATTCACCACCCAGCAGGCAGACGGTCAGGGTCACGCAGCGTCCGGGCTCAAGGTCGCGCGGCGGGCGTGGCGGGACCGGACGCCGCTGGCAGCATGGCCGGGGCCTGCGGGCTCTGCGCGAACTGGACGAAGATCTCGTTGGGCTTGACCATGCCCAGGTCATGGCGGGCCAGTTCCTCGACCATGTCGAGTCCCTCTCGAAGGTCGCTGACCTCGCTGGCGATCTGCTCGTTGCGCAACTGGGCCTCGCGGTTCAGGCGCTCCTGTTCGGCCAGCTGGCGCTTCATCTCCGTGACCTGGGGTACGCTGCCACGACCCAACCACAACTGACCGTGGATCACGAGCAGCAGGGCCACCAGCAGGGCGGGAACTAAGCGGGACGCCATGGACGGATTCTATCGGGCAAGCGCGTCGGCGCATCGCCCGTCGCAGGAGCCGCCGGGCTGCGGGGCATTCTTCCGCCAGGGCAGAGGCGCCAGGCGCCCCCAGGTGAGCTCACTTCAGGTTGTAGAAGGCATCGCGTCCGGGGTAGACCGCGATCTCGCCCAGGTCTTCCTCGATCCGCAGCAGCTGGTTGTACTTGGCCATGCGGTCCGACCGCGAAAGCGAGCCGGTCTTGATCTGGCCGGCATTGGTGCCCACCGCGATGTCGGCGATGGTGTTGTCCTCGGTTTCTCCCGAGCGGTGGCTGATGACCGCCGTGTAGCCGGCACGCTTGGCCATCTCGATCGCGGCAAAGGTCTCGGTGAGGGTGCCGATCTGGTTGATCTTGATCAGGATCGAGTTGGCAATGCCCTTGTCGATGCCTTCCTTGAGGATCTTCGTGTTGGTCACGAACAGGTCGTCACCCACCAGCTGCACCTGCTGGCCCAGGCGCTCGGTCAGGATTTTCCAGCCGTCCCAGTCGCCCTCGGCCATGCCGTCCTCGATGCTGATGATCGGGTAGCGGTCGCACCAGGTGGCCAGCACGTTGGTCCACTCGGCGGCGTCGAGCACCAGGCCCTCGCCATCGAGGTGGTACTTGCCGTCCCGGTAGAACTCGCTGGAGGCGCAGTCCAGTCCCAGTGCGATCTGTTCGCCCGGGGTGTAGCCGGCGGCCGAGATCGCCTCCAGCAGCATCTGCAGGGCGGCCTCGTGGCTCGCCACGTTGGGAGCGAAGCCGCCTTCGTCACCGACGGCGATGCTCATGCCCTTGTCGTGGATGATCTTCTTGAGCGCGTGGAACACCTCGGCCCCCCAGCGCAGCGCCTCGCGAAAGCTCGGTGCGCCGACGGGGATGATCATCAGCTCCTGCAGGTCCAGGTTGTTGTTCGCGTGGGCGCCGCCGTTGATGACATTCATCATGGGCACGGGCATCTGCACCGCGTTCATGCCGCCGAAGTAGCGGTACAGCGGCAAGCCGGCTTCCTCGGCCGCCGCACGGGCCACCGCCATGGAGACCGCCAGCATGGCGTTGGCGCCCAGCCGACCCTTGTTCTCGGTGCCGTCCAGGTCGATCAGGGTCTTGTCCAGGAAGGCCTGCTCCGAAGCGTCCAGGCCCAGCACGGCTTCGCTGATCTCGGTGTTGATGTTCTCCACCGCCTTGAGCACGCCCTTGCCCAGGTAGCGGCTCTTGTCGCCGTCGCGCAGTTCGATGGCCTCGCGGCTGCCCGTGGAGGCACCCGAAGGCACGGCCGCCCTGCCCATCACGCCAGATTCCAGCAACACGTCGCACTCGACGGTGGGGTTGCCCCGGCTGTCCAGCACTTCGCGGCCGACGATGTCAACGATTGCGCTCATGGTTTCCTTTCGATGGAGGTTTTCGGTGAATGGGTTCAGAAGACCGGGGCGTCCACGCCCTCGACCAGAATCATGTTGAAGAAGGCGGTGGCGCCTTCGCGCTTGGCGCGCGCCTGACGGTACAGCTCGGCGTCATAGAAGGCCTTGGCCTCTTCGAAACCGGGAAAGCGCAGCATGGCGATGCGCGCCGGCTGCCAGGTGCCTTCGAGCACCTCGAACTTGCCACCCCGGACCAGGTACTCGCCGCCGGCGGCCTTGACCGCTGCAGGCGCCTCGGCCATGTACTGCCTGTACTGCTGCGGGTCGCTGATCTGCATGTCGACGATGATGTAGGCGGCGGGCATGGGTGCCTCTCAGTTGAAGTGGTTTTCCAGCAAGGGGCTGCGCTTGGTCACCTCGTCCAGGGCGACCAGGGTTTCCAGCAGGGCCTTCATGTGCCTGAGGGGAACGGCATTGGGGCCATCCGACCAGGCCTCGGAGGGGTTGGGGTGCGTCTCCATGAACAGGCCCGCCACGCCGGCGGCCACACCCGCGCGGGCCAGCACCGGCACCATCTCGCGGGCACCGCCACTGGCCGTGCCGAGGCCACCCGGCTTCTGCACGGAGTGGGTCACGTCGAACACCACCGGCGCACCGGACTTGCGCATCTCGGCCAGGCTGGTCATGTCGGCCACCAGGTTGTTGTAGCCGAAGCTCACGCCGCGCTCGCAGGCCAGGAAGCGGTCTTCGGACAGCCCTGCTTCCCGCGCGGCGGCGCGGGCCTTGTCGATGACATTGGTCATGTCCCAGGGCGCCAGGAACTGCCCCTTCTTGATGTTCACCGGTTTGCCGGACTGGGCCACGGCGCGGATGAAGTCGGTCTGGCGGCACAGGAAGGCCGGGGTCTGCAACACGTCGACCACGCTGGCGACCTCGGCCACCTGCGAGCCGTCGTGCACGTCGGTGAGCACCGGCAGGCCGGTCTGCCGTCGCACCTCGTCCAGGATCTTCAGGCCGGCGTCCAGCCCCACGCCGCGCCGGCTGCTGCCCGATGAGCGGTTGGCCTTGTCGAAAGAGCCCTTGTAGACCAGCGGGATGCCCAGCGGGGCGCAGATCTCCCTGAGCTGGCCGGCCACGTCGAGGGAGAGCTGCAGGCTCTCGATGGAGCAGGTGCCCGCGATGAGGAAGAAGCGCCGGTCCAGGCCGACGTCGAATCCGCAGAGCTTCATGGCCGTCTCCCGCTCAGGCCTGGGTCGTGGCCTGCGCGCGGGCGGCCTGACGGTGTTCGATCGCCGCCTTGACGAAGGCGTTGAACAGCGGGTGGCCGGCCCAGGGCGTGGACTTGAACTCGGGGTGGAACTGCACGCCGATGTACCAGGGGTGCACGCTCGTGGGCAGCTCGACGATCTCGGTCAGCTGCTCGCGCTGGGTCAGCGCCGAGATGACGAGCCCGGCCTCGCGCAGCCGGTCCAGGTAGTTCACGTTGGCCTCGTAGCGGTGCCGGTGGCGCTCGGTGACCACGTCGCCGTAGATGCTGTGCGCCAGGGTCCCGCGCTGCACGTCGGAGCTCTGGGCGCCCAGACGCATGGTGCCGCCCAGGTCCGAGCTGGCGTCTCGCTTCTGGATGCTGCCGTCGGCGTCTTTCCACTCGGTGATCAGCGCGATGACCGGGTGCGGCGTGGCCGGGTCGAATTCGGTGCTGTTGGCGTGGGGCAGGCCGGCCACATGGCGGGCGTACTCGATGGTGGCCACCTGCATGCCCAGGCAGATGCCCAGGTAGGGCACCTTGTGCTCTCGCGCATAGCGCGCGGTCGCGATCTTGCCCTCGACACCGCGCTGGCCAAAGCCGCCCGGCACCAGGATGGCGTCGTAGCGACCCAGCTTTTCGGCCGCATCGCCGCCCTCGATGGTTTCCGAGTCGACATGGTCGATGACCACGCGCACATGGTTGCGCATGCCGGCGTGGCGCAGTGCCTCGTTGACCGACTTGTAGCTGTCGGACAGGTCGACGTACTTGCCGACCATGGCGATGTGGACCTCGCCCTGGGGGTGTTCGGTCTCGTAGACCAGGCTGTCCCAGCGCTTGAGGCTGGTGGGCGGGGTGTTCAGGCGCAGCTTGTCGCAGATCAGGCCGTCCAGGCCCTGCTCGTGGAGCATGCGCGGCACCTTGTAGATGGTGTCCACGTCCCACATGCTGATGACGCCCCATTCGGGCACGTTGGTGAACAGCGAGATCTTGGCCCGTTCCTCCTCCGGGATGCGGCGGTCGGCCCGGCAGAGCAGGGCATCGGCCGAAATGCCGATCTCGCGCAG
This sequence comes from Burkholderiales bacterium, assembly GCA_006227825.1. Classification (GTDB taxonomy): domain Bacteria; phylum Pseudomonadota; class Gammaproteobacteria; order Burkholderiales; family Burkholderiaceae_C; genus Hydrogenophaga. The sequence goes on from SBFS01000128.1 coordinate 8,918, forward strand.
CTTCTGCACCGTGTGCTGCGTGGGCTTGGTCTTGAGTTCGCCGGCAGCGGCAATCCAGGGCAGGTAGGTCAGGTGCACGAAGGCCGTCATGTTCGGGCCCAGGCGCAGGCTCATCTGGCGCACCGCTTCCAGGAAGGGCAGGGACTCGATGTCGCCGACCGTGCCGCCGATCTCGACGATGGCCACGTCGACCGCGTCGGGCGTGCCGATGCCCGCGCCGCGCTTGATGAACTCCTGGATCTCGTTGGTGACGTGCGGGATGACCTGCACCGTCTTGCCCAGGTAATCGCCGCGCCGCTCCTTCTCGAGCACCGACTGGTAGATCTTGCCGGTGGTGAAGTTGTTGGCCTTCTTCATCCGGGTCTCGATGAAGCGCTCGTAGTGGCCCAGGTCGAGGTCCGTCTCGGCGCCGTCGTCGGTGACGAAGACCTCGCCGTGCTGGAAGGGCGACATGGTGCCCGGGTCCACGTTGATGTACGGGTCGAGCTTGATGAGGGTGACTTTGAGGCCGCGCGATTCGAGAATGGCGGCCAGCGATGCCGATGCAATGCCCTTGCCCAGGGATGACACCACACCGCCGGTGACGAACACGAATTTGGTCATGACTCGGGCGGGCCGGGAGCCCGCAGGAGGTGGAAATGAGAATTATAGGCGGCGGCACCTGCCTCGATGCCCGGGCTCTGCGTCTGGCTTGGCAGGCGGGCTGCAGGTCAGATCTCTGGCCGGGGCCTCTGTTACATTGCGCGCATGAAAGACTTGGCTGGCAAGCATCTGGTGCTCGGGCTCTCCGGCGGCATCGCCTGTTACAAGGCGGCGGAGCTGTGCCGGTCGCTCGTCAAGGCCGGTGCGACGGTCCAGGTGGTCATGACCGAGGCGGCAGGCCAGTTCATCACCCCGGTGACCATGCAGGCCTTGTCCGGGCGGCCTGTGTTTGCGTCCCAGTGGGACGCGCGCACGGCCGGCGGTGCCGACAACAACATGCCGCACATCAACCTCAGCCGGGAGGCCGACGCCATCGTGGTGGCACCGGCCAGCGCCGACTTCATGGCCAAGTTGCTGCACGGCCGGGCCGACGACCTGCTCAGCCTGATGTGCCTGGCCCGTCCCCTGGAGACGGTTCCGCTCATCCTGGCGCCTGCCATGAACCGCGAGATGTGGGCCCACCCGGCCACCCAGCGCAATGTGGAACAGCTGCGCATGGACGGCGCGACGGTGCTGGACGTGGGTGTGGGCGACCAGGCCTGCGGCGAGTCCGGAGACGGGCGCATGCTCGAACCCGACGAGCTGCTTTACGAGCTGGTGCGCTTCTTCACGCCCAAGGTGCTGGCCGGCCAGCATGTGCTGGTCAGTGCCGGACCGACCTTCGAGGCCATAGACCCGGTGCGCGGGCTGACCAACCTGTCCAGCGGCAAGATGGGCTTTGCCATCGCGCGCGCCGCCCATGAGGCCGGCGCCCAGGTCACCCTGGTGGCCGGACCGGTGGCCCTGCCCACGCCGCGCGGGGTCGGGCGGGTCAATGTCAGGTCGGCGCTGAACATGCAGAAAACGCTGAACATGCTGGTGCAGAACGCCAGCATCTTCGTGTCCGCCGCCGCGGTGGCCGACTGGCGTCCCGCCAGTGAAGCGCAGCAAAAGATCAAGAAGGATGGCAGCGGTGCGGTGCCGACGCTGTCCTTCGTCGAGAACCCGGACATCCTGGCGGGCATTGCGGCCAGTCCGCGGGCGAGCCAGGGGGCGCTGTACTGTGTCGGTTTTGCGGCCGAAAGCCACGATCTGGCCGGGCATGCGCAGGCCAAGCGCCTGCGCAAGGGTGTTCCGCTGCTGGTGGGCAACATCGGGCCGGACACCTTCGGCCAGGATGACAATGCGCTGCTTCTGGTGGACGAGGCCGGCACCACCGAGCTGCCGAGGGCCAGCAAGCTCGCATTGGCGCGCCAACTGGTGCAGGAGATTGCCCGCCGCCTGCCGTCTGCGGCACGCTGAGCCGCCGGCTCGCCCGCATCTTGTTCCCGCGCGGGCATGGGGCTATCATTCGCCAAATAAGCATTTGCTTATTCGATGATTGAGGCCGAGGAGACCTGCATGGGCAAGGACCAACACCCCACGCGCAGCGGGCATGCTGCACCCGCCATCCACACCCGCCGCCAGTGGCTGCGCATCACCGGTGGTCTGGGGCTGGGCGCGGCTGCGCTCGCGGCGGTGCCCGAGGTCCGGCTTTTTGCCCAGCAGGTGCAGGAGTTCATCGAGGGACCGCCGGTGCCGGACATCCGCCCCGAGCAGTTGTCCCGGCATGTCTGGATGATCTACGCCAAGGACGGTTTCCCCACCCAGGAGAACCAGGGCATGATGGCCAATGTCCTGTTCGCCATCACGGACAAGGGCGTTGTGGTCATGGACAGTGGCAGCTCTCTGCAGATCGGGGAGATGGCCATCCGGATGATCCGCACGGTGACGGACAAGCCGGTGGTGGCCGTCATCAACAGCCATTACCACGGTGACCACTGGCTGGGCAACCACGCCTTCGTCAATGCCTATGGCAACGACCTGCCCATCTACGCATTGGCGCACACGATGGAGCAGATCAAGGGGCACGAGGGCAACCTCTGGCGCAGCCTCATGGAGCGCTGGACCAACCAGGCGACCATGGGCACCAAGGTGGTGGCGCCCAACCGTGTGGTCGAGCATGGGCAGGTGCTGGATTTCGGGAATGTGCAGATCCGGCTTCATCACTACGGCAAAGCCCATACGCCGTCCGACCTGTGCATGGAAGTCGTGCAGGACAGGCTCACCTATGTGGGAGACGTGGCAATGGAGAACCGGATCGCCAACATGGACGACGGTTCCTATCCGGGCACCTTCAAATACTACGAGGCGCTGCAGAAGGCGGCTGGCGACCAGCTGTGGGTGCCCGGCCACGGGCACGGCAGCAAGGGCCTGCTCGACAGCTATGGCACCTTCATGAAGGGCATCTGGGAACCCTGCGTGCAGGCTGTCAAGGACGGGGTGCCGCTCGACGGAGCCAAGGAGCTGGTGCTCAAGGACCCCCGCGTGGCAAGCCGTGCAGCCGGCATGGCAGGCTTCGAGAGCAACATCGGCAAGTACACCAGCCTGGCGTACCTGGAAGCCGAGCGCGAGGCATTCTGAGGCCCCGCCTCGGGCGGGGAGCGCTTTCTTGATGTCGCCTTGGCGACAGCTTGGCCCGGAGCATCCGGCTGCTGGCGACCCCTGATGTGCACGAAAACGAATTCTTAGGAAGTAGTTTTTTCTGCTGCAGAGCCGGGTGGTCGGGCGAGCGTCCTTAGGGCAAGCAAACAGCATGCCCGATCTTGCTCACGATTTCATGTCCTGCGCCACGGCTGCGACAAGCCGGAAAGGACACCCGTGGCTTGCCTGCCGTGCGACATTTTGTCGCGCCGCCTGACGACCTGTCGCGCTGTCGGGACGGGGCACCTGTGTGCCGCATTTCATGAGGGTTTACACCGTGACGGCGCTTGGGGGTGCTGCTGAAAATATTTTCAGCTCTGCCGTGTAGCAGGCACCCACGATGTCGGGCGTTTGGGCCCGCAGGAGAGAAAAGTCATGGACATGAACCGGAGGCATTTCTTCCGGGTCAGCGGTGCAGGACTGGCAGCGTCGAGTCTGGTGGCCTTGGGCTTCTCGCCCACGGCGGCCCTGGCCGAGACGCGCAGTTTCAAGCTGGCCCGGACGACCGAAACCCGAAGCATCTGCCCCTACTGCTCTGTCAGTTGCGGACTGGTGATCTACACCCTGGGCGACAAGTCGAAGAACGTCAAGTCGTCGATCGTGCACATCGAGGGTGATCCGGACAACCCTGTCAACCGCGGCACGCTCTGCCCCAAGGGCGCTGGCGTGATGGACATGATCCAGTCGCCCAACCGGGTGACCTTCCCGCAGGTGCGCGAGCCCGGCAGTGCCGAGTGGAAGCGCATTTCCTGGGACGAGGCACTGACCCGCGTGGCCAGGCACATGAAGGCCGACCGCGATGCCAATCTCATCCGCACGAACGCCGCAGGCACCACGGTCAACCGCTGGAACTCCACCGGTTTCCTGATCTCCTCCGCCTCGTCCAACGAATCCGGTTATCTGAGCGTCAAGATCGCTCGTGGTCTGGGGATGGTGACCCTGGACACACAGGCACGCATCTGACACGCACCGACGGTGTCCAGTCTGGGCCCGACTTTCGGTCGCGGAGCGATGACCAACTCGTGGACGGATATCAAGAACACGGATCTTGTCCTGATCATGGGCGGCAATGCCGCCGAAGCACACCCCTGTGGCTTCAAGTGGGTGACCGAGGCGATGCAGCACCGCAAGGCCAAGCTCGTCGTCGTGGATCCGCGCTTCACCCGCAGCGCGGCGGTCGCCGACTACTACGCACCCATCCGGGTCGGAACCGACATCGCCTTCCTGGGCGGCGTCATCAACTACCTGCTGAGCAACGGCAAGGTCCACCTGGACTACGTCAAGTTCAACACCGACGCCACCTTCCTGACCAAGCCGGACTACCAGTTCGACAACGGTTTCTTCAGCGGCTATGACGAGTCCAAGCGCTCGTACAACAAGGCCAGCTGGGGGTACCAGCTGGGCGAGGACGGCTTCGTCAAGGTGGACGACACGCTGCAGGATCCGCTGTGCGTCTACCAGCAGCTCAAGAAGCACTACAGCCGCTACACGCCTGAGATGGTCAGCCGGATCACGGGCACGCCGCAGGACCAGTTCCTCAAGGTGTGCGAGATCCTGGCCGAGACCGCGGCTGCGGACAAGGTGATGACCATCTGCTACGCGCTGGGCTGGACACAGCACACGGTGGGATCGCAGAACATCCGCACCATGGCCATGATCCAGCTGCTGCTGGGCAACATGGGCCGCCCGGGCGGGGGCGTCAACGCCTTGCGTGGCCATGCCAACGTGCAGGGCATCACCGACATGAACGCCTACTCAGAGGTGCTCTCGGGCTACATGCTGGCGCCGCTGGAAGCGGACACCAACCGCACGGAGTACCTGGCCCGGCGCACACCCAAGCCGCTGCGTCCGAACCAGATGGCGTTCACGCAGAACTTCCCCAAGTGGCACACCAGCCTGATGAAGGCGTACTTCGGTGACGCCGCGACGGCGGAGAACGACTTTGCCTACGACTGGCTGCCCAAGCGCGACCTTCAGTACGACGTGCTGCGCATGTTCGAGATGATGCACCAGGGCCAGATGCACGGCTTCATCTGCCAGGGCTTCAACCCCCTGGCTGCGGTGCCGAACAAGAAGAAGCTCTCGCAAGGCATGTCCAGGCTCAAGTACCTGGTGGTGATGGACCCGCTGGAGACCGAGACGAGCGAGTTCTGGAAGAACTTCGGCCCGCTCAACGACGTCGACCCCAAGCAGATCCAGACCGAGGTCTTCCGCCTGCCCACCGCCTGCTTTGCCGAGGAAACGGGAAGCTTCACCAACTCCAGCCGGGTCATCACCTGGAAGGAGAAGGCGGTCGATCCGCCCGGCGAGGCCAAGGTGGACTCGGAGATCATGGCGCGCCTGTTCGTCAAGCTGCGCGAGCTGTACGCCAGGGAGGGCGGCACGCTGCCCGAGCCGGTGGCGGCCCTGAGCTGGCCCTACATCAACGCGAACAAGCCCTCGCCGCAGGAGGTGCTGCGCGAGATCAACGGCCGGGCGCTGAAGGACGTGCTGGCGCCGCCGGATCCCAAGAACCCGGATGCGCCCCGGGCGGTCCTGGTCAAGGCGGGCGAGCAGATGCCCAGCTTCGGGCTGCTGCAGGCCGACGGTTCCACCGCGTGCGGCAACTGGATCTATTCCGGCTGCTGGACCCAGGCGGGCAACATGACGGCGCGCCGCGACAACAGCGACCCGACGGGACTGGGCGTGTATCCGAACTGGGGCTTTGCCTGGCCGGTCAACCGCCGCATCCTGTACAACCGCGCATCGGCGGATGCCAGCGGCAAGCCCTGGGATCCGAGCCGCTCGTACATGCGCTGGAGCGGCACGGCGTGGACGGGGGCCGACGTGCCCGACATGCGGCCCAATGCCGCGCCCGAAGAGGGTGTGGGTTCGTTCATCATGAACCCCGAGGGTGTGGCCCGCCTGCACGCCATCGGCATGGCCGAAGGGCCGTTCCCCGAGCACTACGAGCCGTTCGAGAACCCGGTGGGCGTCAACCTCATGTGCCCCGAGAACCCGAAGGCGGTCAGCAACCCGGCCGCCCGCGTGTTCCAGGGTGATCTCGAGGCCTTCGGCACCAAGGACGAGTTCCCGTACGCGGCCACGACCTACCGCCTGACCGAGCACCACCACTTCTGGACCAAGCACGCCCGCAGCAATGCCGTCGTGCAGCCCGCGCCCTTCATCGAGATCGGCGAGGACCTGGCGAAGGAAAAGGGCATCCGGCAGGGTGACCAGGTCCGGGTGCGCAGCAACCGGGGCGAGGTGATCGCGGCCTGCGTGGTGACCAAGCGGATGAAAGGGCTGACCGTCGACGGAAAGGTGGTGCACCACGTCGGCATACCCATTCATTGGGGCTTCAAGGGCGTGACGCAGAACGGCTATCTGGCCAATGCGCTGACGCCTTTCGTGGGCGACGCGAACTCCCAGACACCGGAGTTCAAGGCGTTCCTGGTCAACATCGAAAAGGCCTGAAAAGGAGATCACCATGGCAAGTCTGCAAAGTCTTGATGTGGTGGCCCGCTCGGCCACCACGACCGCCACGCCGCAGATCCGCAACGCGATACCCGCTGTCGCCAAGCTCATCGACGAGTCCAAGTGCATCGGCTGCAAGGCCTGCCAGGTCGCGTGCATGAACTGGAACGATCTGCGCGACGACATCGGCGACAACGTCGGTGTCTATGACAACCCGGTGGACCTCACCCCCACCAGCTGGACGGTGATGAAGTTCTACGAGGTCGAGCCCAACGAGGGGAGCCTCGAATGGCTGATCCGCAAGGACGGCTGCATGCACTGCGAGGACCCGGGCTGCCTCAAGGCCTGCCCGTCGCCGGGCGCCATCGTCAAGTACGCCAACGGCATCGTCGACTTCATCAGCGAGAACTGCATCGGCTGCGGCTACTGCGTCAAGGGTTGCCCGTTCGATGTGCCCCGCATCAGCCAGAAGGACAACAAGGCGTACAAGTGCACCTTGTGTTCCGACCGGGTGGGCGTGGGCCTGCAGCCCGCCTGCGTGAAGACCTGCCCGACCGGCGCCATCTCCTTCGGCACCAAGGAGGACATGGTGGCCTACGGCGAGAA
>SBFS01000206.1 GCA_006227825.1 Burkholderiales bacterium
TACTACATCTGAGCGCGGGCACCCGCGACGCAAAAAAGCCACCCGGTCGGGTGGCTTTTTCTTGCCCGGGATCGATCACCCGGGACAGCCAGGGTGGCAGCAGATCGTGCCGCCCCCTGTTTTCTTTCCGGGGTCTCAGACCTCCGCGAGGCGCTTCTCCAGAGCCTGTTTCGTGTCCAGCAACTGCGTCGGCAGGTGATAGGCCAGCTGCTCGAAATGGCTGCCGTGCAGCCGCAGTTCCTCTTCCCATGCGGCCTTGTCGATGCTGGTGACGGTGTCGAACTGGGCGGGGCTGAAATCCAGGCCGCTCCAGTTGATCTCGGCGTAGGTCGGGGCGATGCCGAACAGCGTCTCCTGCCCCCGGGCCTGGCCCTCGATGCGGTCGATCATCCACTTGAGCACGCGCATGTTCTCGCCGAAGCCGGGCCAGACGAACTTGCCTTCGGCGTTCTTGCGGAACCAGTTGACACAGAAGATGGGCGGCAGGGTGTGACCCATGCTCTCGAGCTTTTTCTCCATGTCCAGCCAGTGCTGGAAGTAGTCGCTCATGTTGTAGCCGCAGAAGGGCAGCATGGCGAAGGGGTCGCGGCGCACCACGCCCTGCGCCCCGAAGGCGGCGGCGGTGGTCTCCGAGCCCATGGTGGCGGCCATGTAGACACCCTCGGTCCAGTCACGCGCCTGGGTGACCAGCGGCACCGTGGTGCTGCGGCGGCCCCCGAAGATGAAGGCGTCGATGGCCACGCCGTTGGCGTCGTCCCACTGGGCGTCCAGGGCCGGGTTGTTGGTGGCGGCCACGGTGAAGCGGGCGTTCGGGTGGGCGGCCTTGGTGCCCTTCTCGCGGGCGATCTCGGGCGTCCAGTCGTTGCCCTGCCAGTCGATCAGGTGGGCCGGCTTGCTGCCGCTGTCCTGCTCCATGCCCTCCCACCAGACGTCGCCGTCGTCGGTCAGCGCCACGTTGGTGAAGATCACGTTCTCGTTCAGGCTGGCCATGCAGTTCGGGTTGGACAGCGTGTTGGTGCCCGGGGCCACGCCGAAGTAGCCGGCCTCGGGGTTGATGGCGTAGAGCTTGCCGTCGGCGTGCGGCTTGATCCAGGCGATGTCGTCACCGATGGTGGTGACCTTCCAGCCCTCGAAACCCTTGGGTGGCACCAGCATCGAGAAGTTGGTCTTGCCGCAGGCGCTGGGGAAGGCCGCCGCGACGTGGTACTTCCTGCCCTGCGGGTTGGTCACGCCCAGGATCAGCATGTGCTCGGCCAGCCAGCCCTGGTCGCGGCCCATGGTCGATGCGATGCGCAGCGCAAAGCACTTCTTGCCCAGCAGCGCGTTGCCGCCGTAGCCCGAGCCGTAGGACCAGATCTCGCGCGTTTCGGGGAAATGCACGATGTACTTGGTGGCCGGGTTGCAGGGCCAGCTGGTGGTGTCCTTCTGCCCATCGGCCAGGGGCGCACCCACGGTGTGCATGCAGGGCACGAAATCCCCATCGGTGCCCAGCACGTCGTAGACGGCCTTGCCCATGCGGGTCATGAGCTTCTGGTTGACCACGACGTAGGCGCTGTCGGTCAGCTCGATGCCGATGTGCGAGATGTGAGAACCCAGCGGGCCCATGCTGAAGGGCACCACGTACATGGTGCGGCCCTTCATGCAGCCGTCGAACAGCGGATGGAGGGTGGCGCGCATCTCGGCGGGGGCCATCCAGTTGTTGGTCGGGCCGGCGTCTTCCTGCTTGTCCGAGCAGATGAAGGTGCGGTCTTCCACGCGGGCCACGTCGGAGGGATCGGTGCGGGCCAGGAAGCTGCCCGGCCGCTTGGCCGGGTTGAGCCTGGTGAATGTGCCGGCATCGACCAGCTGCTGGCACAGGCGGTCGTATTCTTCCTGGCTGCCGTCGCACCAGTGGATGTTGTCGGGCTTGCACAGTGCGGCCATGTCGGCCACCCAGGCGATGAGCCCCGGATGACGGACATGGGCTGGCGCGTTCAGATCCAGGCCCTGCATGGCGGGAGAGTTCATGGGAGAGGCTCCTGAGGTTTTGAAATCATCCGGCCAGGGCGACGCCAGCAGCCGTCTCGCGCCAAGGGGCTCGGGAGACGGCGGCATGGACCCCTGTCGGGACAGGGGGGCGGTGGGCGCTCGGTGGGCTGCCAGCGCAGGGTGGGCGGGGGCAGCCTCAGGGACAAAAAAACGGGTCTGTGGACCCGTTTTCCGGTTCGCTTGTCGGCCAATGACGCCATTTTATGGAAACGGCCCGGTCAGTTACCGGCAAGTTACATGCAAAACCCGCATAACCTTATGCCCGGGGCTTGACAGCCGGTCGGCCGGGCGGAACAAAACAAAAAACGCCCCTGCGGGCGTTTTCCTGCGGGTCCGGCCCGGGTTCAGGCCATGAACACCGCGATGAAGGCGAGCAGGAACATCAGCACGCCGCCGGCGACGGGCAGGACGATGGGCATCAGGGGGGTGATCGACTCGATCACGTCCTCGGTTTCGGCGTGGTCGCTGCTGTGCTCTTGATGGGCCATGGTCATCTCCGGAATTTGATCAAAATCATCGACATTCTAGGCCAGAAGGCCCTGGTGGGCCAGCCTGCCCGCGGCCACCGGGGTGTTCAGAGCAGGGCGTAGGTCGTGCTGGCGCGACAGACGCTCTTGCCGTCGGACGCCGCCACGATGTCGATCTCGCCGAACACCAGGCTCTTGCCGGCGCGCACGATGCGCGCCGTGACCAGGGCGTCCTGGCCGGCCAGCGGCTTGAGGAAACTGGTGTTGAGCTGCACCGTGGTCATGGGTCTGTGCTCGCCCAGGCGCGAGACGATGGCCAGCACCATCGCGGTGTCGGCGGCCGACATCAGCGCCTGCCCGCAGACCATGCCGCCTATGCGCGCCAGGTGCTCTGAGAAAGGCAGCCGCAGGGTGGCTTCGCCGTCGCCACAGGACTGCACCTGCAGGCCCAGCTCCTGCACCCAGGGGGCAAACCATTGCGACAGCAGTTCCTGCAGGCGGGTGGCGGATTCGGTGGATGAAGAAGGTGCTGGGGTTTCGGGGCTCATGGCGCCACTGTAAGGCCACCGCGCCTCCCCGGCGACAGGGTTGGCCCCCGGTGGGGTGGCCCGTGCGATGCAAATTTCGCCATCGCGCCGCGTGCCGGACTTCCATCGGCAGGCAAGCTGGGTTATGTTCCGCTTCATGTGCCAGCACGGGCCGCATCCGCCGGTGTCTGGTGTGCACAGGAGGTGGCTCGATGAGCAAGCGCATGCTTCAGGCGCTGGGTTCCCCGCCCGGCGTGGCGCCGGACCCGCGTGATGCCCGCGAAGGGCGCGGCGCCGGTGCGTCCGACGGACGCATGTTCGTGCCGCCGGGTCTGCGCCAGGCGCCGGTGCTCGACCTGATGTGCTCGCATTTCGTGCTCACGCTGGCCGCGCGCCAGGGCCCCCGGTTCAATGTCCGGCGCGATCTCAACACCCTGCTGTCGCTGGCCGGCCGCCACCTGGTCTGGCCCCACACGGTGCTCGGGCGGGTGCGCGAGTTTCTCGGCCGCCGCTGCAAGGACAACGACATCTGGAGCGGCCACGAGCGCCTGTCCACCCCGGCCTTCATGGAGCGCTACGGGGTCTGGCGCGGCCCCTATGAGGAAGGCACGCTTTTCTTCTACCTGGACGAGTACGCCAAGGAGTCGCCCAAGGACCTGCTCTCGGTGCTGGCGGTCACCGGTGACTGGCTGGCCCAGGCGCTGAAGAAGCAGTCCACCCTGGTCGAGAAGAACATCGACGCCCTGGCCGGGCTGCTCCAGCTCAACCGCGCCGAGCGCGCCCTCCTGCTGTACGGCACGCTGGCGCGCTACCAGCGCGACCTGCGCTCGATCCTGGTCGAGTTCAAGGTGAACAACGCGCCCGAGGCCTACGCCGCGCTGGCCGATGTCGCCGGGGTCAAGGCCAGCGAGGTCGGCGAGGCCCTGCGCGCGGGCTCGCGCCTGGAGCGCATCGGCATGGTGGAGAACCTCATCTCCGAACACAACATCACCGACCTGGCCGACCTCATGAAGGTCAGCGAGAAGCTGCCGCCGGTGCTCATGCGCGAGTACCGCAGCCAGAGCGAGCTGATGGCGGTGTTCACCCGCCCGGCTGCGCGCTCGGGGCTGACGGAGGCGGATTTCGGTTATGTGGGCGAGGATGTCCGGCTGTTGTGCGGCCTGTTGCGGGAGGCGGTGGCCCGCAAGGAGCCGGGGGTCAACGTGCTGCTGTACGGTCCGCCCGGCACCGGCAAGACCGAGCTGGCGCGCGTGGTGGCGGCCGCGGCCGGGCTGGAGCTGTTCGAGGTCGAATACGCCGACCGCGACGGCAACGCGCTCAGCGGACGGGACCGCTACCGGTCGCTGCAGATCGCCCAGGTGTTTCTCAAGGGAACGGCCCGCTCGGCGCTGCTGTTTGACGAGGTCGAGGACGTTTTTCCGCCCATCAGCAGCGAGGCGGCGCAGCTCATGGCCCGTGCCGAGCACGCGGCGCCTGCCCACAGCGCCAGTGTCAGCGGCAAGGCGTGGGTCAACCAGATCCTCGAGTCCAACGCGGTGCCCACCCTCTGGGTCACGAACCGCATCGAGCAGATCGATCCGGCATTCCGGCGGCGTTTCGCCTACCACCTGGAACTCAAGAGCCCGCCGCCCGGCGCCCGCGAGCAGCTGGTGCGCCGGACCCTGGAGGGTGCAGCCGTCTCCGAAGCCCTGGTGGCGCGGCTCACCGCGCGCAAGGGCCTGACGCCGGCCCAGATCCGGACCGCGCTGCGGTTTGCCCAGCTGGCCGCGGGGCCCGTGCGTGGTCCCAGGCGGCGCGGCGCGCCCGTGGCACCCACCGCCCTGGACGGGCTGATCGAGCGCCAGCTCGCCCACGCCGACCTGGCGCTGGGCCACCGTCCGGAGGCGGCCGGGCGGCCTTCACCCACCCGGTACAGCCTGGACATGCTCAACCTGGGCACGCGCTATGCGCTGCCGCGCATCATCGCCTCGCTGCAGGCCAGGGGCCACGGCACCCTGTGCTTCCACGGTCCGCCGGGCACCGGCAAGACAGCCCTGGCCGAGCACATCGCGCGCGAGCTCGACCGCCCGCTCATGGTCCGCCGGGCCAGCGATCTGGTGAGCAAGTTCGTCGGCGAGACCGAGCAGCAGATGGCCGCCATGTTCCGCGATGCCGAGGCCGAGAAGGCGGTTCTGCTGCTGGACGAGGCCGACAGTTTCCTGCAGGACCGCCGCCACGCCCAGCGCACCTACGAGGTCACCGAGGTCAACGAAATGCTTCAGGGCATGGAGCGCCACGGGGGCATCTTCATCTGCACCACCAACCTGATGGACAGCATCGACCAGGCGGCGCTGCGCCGGTTCACCTTCAAGATCCAGTTCCGTCCGCTGACGCGCGAGCAGCGCGAGCAGATGTTCATGGTCGAGGCGCTGGACGGTGACGCAACGGGGCTGACCGACGGCTTGCGCGCCCGCCTTCACCGGCTGGACCACCTGTGCCCGGGTGACTTCGCCGCCGTGCGGCGGCAGGTCCAGATCCTGGCCGAGACGCTTTCGCCCGACGAGTTCATGACCCAGCTCGAGGCCGAGCACCGGATCAAGCCGGAGGTGCGCGAGGCGCGCAGCATCGGCTTCTGAGGACCGCGATGCCCGGCGCCGGCTTCAGCCGGCGAGGGCCAGCCGGGCGAAGGCCGGCAGCACCGAAGCGGCTTGCGGCGTCGGCCGCAGCAGGGCGGCGATCTGCGCCGCATCGCGACCGCCTGATTCCAGGTCCGGCGCCATCTGCTCGAGGTAGGCGCGCAGCGCCTGGTCGGAAAACTCGGGGTGGAACTGCACGCCCCAGGCGCAGGCGCCCACCCGGAACGCATGGTGGGGTTCGTGGGCGCTGCCGGCCAGCAGCAGGGCACCGGGCGGCAGCGCGCGCACCGACTGCCAGTGCACCGACTGGGCGGCAAAGCGCAGCGGCAGCCGGCCCAGCAGGGGGTCGTCCCGCGCAGGTGCGTGCAGGGCGACCTCGACCGTGCCGATCTCCGGGCCGTCAGGGTGGTGCCCGACCACGCCGCCCAGCGCATGGGCCAGCAGCTGATGGCCGTAACAGATGCCCAGCAGGGGCGTCTGCGTGGCGACAGCCTCGCGCAGCCAGGGCACCAGCGCCTCGCTCCAGGCCTCCCGGTCGCTGACCATGCTGTGGGAGCCTGTGA
>SBFS01000193.1 GCA_006227825.1 Burkholderiales bacterium
ATTTCACGTTTAGGGACTTCGCGACGACGTGGCATGTTTCACCTCTTGCTTCAGTTGATGACCGGAACGTCCTGTTTTCCGGACACCCCGCAGATTCATACGGAACCTGCACTTACTCGACCCGTGTTCGGGGTCACTACGCCGGTCCGGCTCGTCAAAACCGGGCGGCACCGAAAAAACGAAAAACCGATCAGGCCTTCTTGGGCCGCTTGGCACCGTACTTGGAGCGGGCCTGCTTGCGGTCTTTCACGCCCTGCAGGTCCAGCGAACCGCGGACGATGTGGTAGCGCACACCCGGCAGGTCCTTGACACGACCGCCACGGACCAGCACCACGCTGTGCTCCTGGAGGTTGTGGCCTTCACCACCGATGTAGGAAATGACCTCGAACCCGTTGGTCAGGCGCACCTTGGCGACCTTGCGCAGGGCAGAGTTCGGCTTCTTGGGCGTCGTGGTGTACACACGGGTGCACACGCCCCGACGCTGCGGGCAGTTTTCCATGGCCGGGCTCTTGGACTTGGTCTGTTCGACCTCCCGGCCGTGGCGCACGAGCTGGTTGATGGTTGGCATTGATAAACGTCCCTAAACGTTTGAAACGGAAAAACAAAACCCTTCGGAAAAATCCGAAAAGCCCTCTAATGTAGCACGGGGCCGGGAAAACGCCAAGCACCGGCGGGCTGACGAAGCGGCCGCAAGGGGTCTGCGGGTGCCTTCCCTAGCGGATCCAGAGCCGGATGGCATCCCAGGCCCGGCCGAACACACCGCTTTCCTCGACCGTCTCCAGGACGGTCAGGGGCAGCTCCACCACCGTGCTGCCATCGGCCAGCCGCACCCGCAGCGTGCCCACCGTCTGGCCGCGCTGCAGGGGCGCGACCAGGGGCTCGGTGCGCAGCAACTCGGTCTGCAGCCGGCGGCCCTCGCCGGAGGGCACGCTCACCACCACGCCCTGCGGCAGGCCGAGGCCGACCTCGGAAGCCTTGCCCTTCCAGACCTGGGTCCTGACCAGGGCTTCACCCGGGCCGGCGAGGCGAACGGCCTCGAAGGCCGTGAAGCCCCAGTTGAGCAGCTTCTGGCTTTCGGCGGCGCGTGCGTTTTCGCTGGCTGCACCCAGCACCACGCTCAGCAGCCTGCGCTGACCCACCCCCGGCGCGTCCCGCCGGGCGGTGGTCACCATGCAGTAGCCGGCGGCGCTGGTGTAGCCGGTCTTGAGGCCGTCGACCGTGGGATCGCGGAACAGCAACAGGTTGCGGTTGCTGTCGTTGGCGGCCGGCGTTCCCGGATACCGGTAGCGCTGGATGGCATAGTAGGGCACATATTCCGGGAAGTCCTGCAACAGTCGGGTGGCCAGGATGGCCAGATCCTGTGCGGTGGTGGTGTGGCCCGGCTCGGACAGGCCCTCCGGATTGCGGAACCGGCTGGCCGACATGCCGAGCGCAGCGGCCTGCGCGTTCATCATCTCGACGAAGCGCTCGACGGTGCCGCCCACCCCCTCGGCCAGGGCCACGGTGGCGTCGTTGCCCGACTGCACGATCATGCCTTTGATCAGATCCTCGACCGGCACCTGCATGCGGGGGTCGATGAACATGCGCGAGCCCGGCATCTTCCAGGCCCGCTCGCTCACCGGCAGGGTCTGCTCCAGGGTCAGACGGCGCGCCCGCAGCGCATCGAACACCAGATAGGCGGTCATCAGCTTGGTCAGCGAGGCGGGCTCGACCGGCTGCCCGGGATCCTTGGCCGCCAGCACCTGACCCGACGTCACGTCCATCAGCAGCCAGGCACGGGCAGCGACCTCGGGCGGCTGGGGCATCTGTGCCCAGGCAGGGACCAGACCGAGGGAAAGAAGACCCAGGACGAGACCCAGGAAACGGGAAAGGAAGGCGCGACGGAACAAGGCGGTACCTCGGAATGACAGGAAGGCGCAACGATGAACGGCGGGACTCAGGGCGCGAGGTGCCGCAGGGCAAGTTCCTTGAGCAGGGGCAACTGGCCATGGAAGAAATGCCCGCCACCTGGAACGACCAGGACGGGCAGCCCCTGGGGCCGCGCCCAGTCCATCACGGACGACAGCGCGACGGTGTCGTCCGCTTCGCCATGGATGACCAGGGTTCGGGCGTGGAGTTCCGCCGGCACGGCCTCCACCTGAAAACGGCTCGCCGCCGTGCCCACCAGCAACACCCGCTCGATCGCCCGGCCGGAATGCAGGCGTGCGACGGCATGGGCGGCTACAAAAGCGCCGAACGAGAAACCCGCCAGGCACAGGGGCCCGGCGCCGGCCTGGGCTGCCACCACGGCCAGCAGGTCGTCAAGCTCACCCCTGCCCTCGTCGTACTGGCCGGCGCTGCGTCCGACGCCGCGGAAATTGAAGCGGACCGCGGTCCAGCCGGCCTGAACCGCCGCACGGGCCAGGGTCTGCACCACCTTGTTGCTCAGGGTGCCGCCGTACAGCGGGTGCGGATGGGCAATCACCGCGTGCCCGCGCGACGCGCCGGCCGGGCGGTCGATGGCCAGCTCGAGCGGGCCGGCGGGGCCGTCCTGCATCAGGTGTTCGGTCTGGGCGTTCATGGGTCGGGCAGCGGCACGGCACCTGGGCACCGGCGGCGGGATCAGCGTCCGACGTCGGGCGGGGTCAGCAGGCGCTCGACGATGCGCCCGTCGCGAAGGTGTGACTGAACGATCTCGTCGATGTCGCTTTCGTCGACATAGCTGTACCAGACAGCCTCGGGATAGACCACCGCGATCGGCCCGCCGGCGCAGCGGTCCAGACACCCGGCCTTGTTCACCCGCACCTTGCCAGGACCGAGCAGGCCCAGGGACTTGGCCTGCGCCTTGCAGCGGTCGAAGGCCGACTGCGCCTGCAGCCGCGCACAGCAGGCCTCTCCCTGTGCGCGCTCGTTCAGGCAGAAAAAGATGTGGCGCTCGTAATAGGATGGACGATCGGACATGGCGGGATTCTAGGCCCTGGCATGGCGGCGCGGCGCCTCAGCGCGGCACCCTGCCCACCGCCAGCAGGCCGAACAGCAGGGCGACCCAGGGCCACAACCATCCCAGCCACTGGGAAATCCCGTGGAAACGGATGAAGCGCCCCTGCTCCCAGACTTCGAGCGACTGCGCGAAATAGGGAGCCTGCGGGACGCGGTTGAGCAGGGTGAGGGAGACCGCCAGGCCCAGCAGCATCAGCACCAGGCACAGGCGGCGCGGCAAGGCCACCAGGGCCAGCGCCACCAGCAGGGCCATGCCACATCCGAGCAGGACCTGGGGGGTGACCCAGGCCCAGGCGTGCTCGGGCCCGTAGGTCAGGGCGTAGGAGAAACCTTCGACACCCGCCGCCACGAACAGCAGCACCGGCACCAGCCACAGTCGCCGTCCCACCGATCGGACCTGCGAAAAACCCAGCATCAGCGGCGCCAGCAGGCACAGCAGAACGCTCAGCGATTCGGCCAGGGGACTCAGGGGCTGAAGGGGTGCCGCCGGCGATGGCACCCACTGGGCAAACGGTGTCCCGGCGACCCACTCCCGCAGGGTGGCCTCGACCCGCTCCCACACCTGTCCCAGGCCAAAGGGGACAGGCGCCGGGTACAGCAGTGCCGGAAACCACAGGCCCAGCAGCACCAGGCCGCCATGGGCGTCGGGCTCGAACCAGTCGGCCCGCCACCGGCTCCAGCGACGGACCAGCCCCAGGCGGTCCAGTGTCCAGCCCAGGGAGGCACCGATGAGGCCGCCGGCGCCGTTGAGCGCCAGGTCGAGGTTCGAGGGCACGCGCACGGGCAGCAGGGTCTGGGCCGTCTCGATGCCCAGGGAAAAAAGGAAGGGAGTGAGCGCTGCCATGGGCCAGGACCAGGCGCCCCAGCCGGTTCGCAGCATGGCCAGGGCCAGCAGGAAGCCCAGCGGCACGTAGCCCAGCAGGTTGGACCAGACATCCAGCGCCGTCCAGTAGCGCGGCCATGGCGCCAGCAGCCAGTCCCAGGACAGGCCCGCCTGCGACCGCCAGCCGGCGAAGGGATAGAGGCTGGCATAGAGCACCAGCACCGCGAACAGCAGGGCCAGTGTCCAGGCCGATGACCGGTGCTTCATGGCTGGCTGCTCAGGGGGCAGGCGAACCTGCTGCCTCCGGCTCAGAACGGCTTGATCACCACCAGCAGCACGGCGATCACCATCATGACCACCGGCGCCTCGTTGAACCAGCGGTACCAGACATGGCCGCGCCGGTTCTCGTTGCGCTCGAAACGGCGCAGCAGACGGGTACAGGCATGGTGGTAACCGAGGATGAGCAGCACCACGAACAGCTTCGCATGCATCCAGCCGTTGCCTGCGCCGAGCCCGATGCCGTAGCCCAGCCACAGCCACAGCCCCAGCGCCAGGGCCGGCACCGCCAGCAGGTGGGTGAACCGCATCAGCTTGCGCGCCATCAGGAGCAGGCGCTCCCGCTCGGCCACGCTCTCCGGCGGCACCATGGCCAGGTTGACGAAGATGCGGGGCAGGTAGAAAAGACCGGCGAACCAGCTGGCGATGAAGACGATGTGAAAGGCTTTGACCCAGAGCATGTGCGCAGTGTATGCCCGCGACACGGCACGGCGGGAAACGGCCAGGCAAAAAAAACCCGACCGCGGTGGTCGGGCTGGAAGCCTTTTTGCTGTCACACACTAAGGCACCCGCTCAGGGAGGAAAAGCGGGGGGCTCGCCTTCCGGCTTGCCCGGGCCAAATGTTACACGAAATTTACGTCTCGCCAAGCCTTCTTTCCTGTCGTTTCTGACAGGTGGAGCCCCGACGTTTTGAGGATGTTGTGCTAGGCAGACTGCTGGCCTGAAAGGACAGGCTCCGGGCGCGTCACATCATCTTGGCCAGCTCGAACATGACCGCCGTGCCCAGCGCCTCGCGGATGTTGCCGCGGCCGACCTTGGCCATGGAGAATTCGCCAAAGCCCGACATGTCGAACGAGCTGTCGTCAGGCGAGATCTCGACAAAGGGGAACTCGAACACCTCTCGCAGCAGGTCACGCCGGAAGGATTCGAACGCGGCGTCCTTGATTTCCGAGTCAACGACGATCAGGTTCGGCATGCGCGCCTGGATGGCGTCCCTGGCCTGCGCAAAATCGACCACGCTGTCGGAGACGATGCCGATCTCGCGCAGGGCATCGCGCACGTCGGCACGGATCTGCAGGCTGGGTGAGATGGTCAGCACGTAGGTGCCCGACAGCGACTTGAACATCGAGGAGTGGTCGTCGGAGAGGTCGACCGCCGAGATCCCGTCCACGGCCTGGACGGTCCGGGTGAAGAGCGCGGTGAGCGAGACACCGTCTTCGGCCAGGGTGCGCTCGATGTCGATGCCGCCGCCGACCAGGGCGATCTGGCGGATGAGCATCCAGCTGAGGCTGTCGGGGTTCACATGGCTGGAAGGCGGCACGCCGTCGTTGGAGACCCTCATCTGCAGGCGGGCATGCTCGGGCCAGTTGTTCAGGTCCATGCGCAGGTCGATCCGGTTGCCAAAGGGCAGGCCCCAGTCGAGCACGGCATTGACGAAGGTGTGGGCCACGGTCGGATCGATCAGCACCTCGACCGGCTTGAGCTTGCGCCGCAGGGCAATGCCCAGGACGCCCAGTTCCGCCTTGCGCTCCTGCAGGACACCTTCGACCAGGTCGCCCATGTTGACCTTTTCGTGCGACTGGCGGATGCGGCCGCCGTAGAAGCGCAGGATCTGCTGGGCATTGACGCCGGCCTGCTTGATGCGCTCGGCGGGCACGCTGAGGGCGCGGTGCTCGACAGGGCTGATGCGCCCCCTGGCCAGGAGCTGGTCGGCCACGTTGCCCAGCGCGCTGATGCCCTCGGTGAGCTGGCTGGCCAGATCGCCCACCAGGTCGCCCCAATGGTCATCCAGCGCCCACGCCTCGGCCTCCGGACCCCCACGGGGTGCAGAAGGAGCGGAGGCGGCTTGGGGCTTCTTGGGGGCTTGCATGGTGGGCATCTGGATGAATCACTCGGCCGCGGCGATGGCCCGTGCGGGCCAGGTCACCAGCGACACGGACGCGACCTTGGGCAGCATGGTGTGGAACATAGCACCGGACGGCGGTGGCGGGAGGCACCGACACATGCAATCATTTCTTCTTAACGTGGAGTTCGCCACACGGACCGGCCTTTTTTCATTATCGCGGCACGCCCGGCGCATGGCCACATCCCGCGACGGCCTGTCCTCGCCGGGCTTGCACCGGCGATCCGGACTGCACGCGTGAGCACCAATTTGCCACAATACGGCATGATCAATCCCGCCCCCTACCCCCTCTCGCGACCACGCCGTCTGCGCCGCGACGCCTTCTCCCGTGACCTGGTGCGCGAGCACCGCCTGAGTCCGGCCGACCTGATCTACCCGGTCTTCGTGCTGGACGGAGATGGGCGCAGCGAAGCGGTGGCATCGATGCCCGGCGTCGAGCGCCTGAGCCTGGACAGGCTGCTGCCGGTGGCCGAGGACTGCGTGAAGCTGGGCATCCCCGCGATGGCGCTGTTCCCGGTCATCGACCAGCAGCTCAAGTCGCCGGACGGCAGGGAGGCCCTGAATCCGCAGGGGCTGGTCCCGCGCGTGGTCCGTGCGCTCAAGCGGGAGTTCCCGCAGCTCGGCGTGATGACCGATGTGGCGCTGGACCCCTACACCAGCCACGGCCAGGACGGCGTGCTGGACGAGCACAACTACATCATCAACGATGTGACGGTGGACATCCTGGTCAAGCAGGCGCTGGTCCAGGCCGAGGCTGGTGTGGACATCGTCGCTCCCAGCGACATGATGGACGGTCGAATCGGCGCCATCCGCAGCGCACTGGAGACCACCGGCCGCGTGCACACCCGCATCATGGCCTACAGCGCCAAATATGCCAGCGCCTTCTACGGCCCGTTCCGCGATGCGGTGGGGTCGGCGGCCAACCTGGGCAAGGCCGACAAGAAGGTCTACCAGATGGACCCGGGCAACAGCGACGAGGCCCTGCGCGAGGTGGCGCTGGACATCGCCGAGGGCGCCGACATGGTGATGGTCAAGCCCGGCATGCCCTATCTGGACATCGTGCGCCGGGTCAAGGACGAGTTCCGCATGCCGACTTTCGCCTACCAGGTCAGCGGCGAGTACGCGATGCTCAAGGCGGCCGCCCAGAACGGCTGGCTGGACCATGATGCGGTCATGATGGAAAGCCTGCTGGCCTTCCGGCGGGCCGGGGCCGATGGCGTGCTGACCTATTTCGCGCGCGACGCCGCCCGGCTGCTGCGCAGCGCCTGAACCGCGCGATCGGCAGGCGATGCGCGTCTTCAGCATCCGGGGCGGCTCGGTCAGCGAGTCGGCCCAGCCGCCGGAACGCCGGCCGGAAAGCGGCTATGTCTGGGTGGCCTGCAGCCGGCGCGAGTTCGAGCTGGAGCAGGCGCATATCCAGCAGATGCTGCAGGCCCTGTGCGGGGTCAGTCTGGTCGATCTGCACCTGTCGGACCTGCTGAACAGCCAGCTGCCTTCCCATTTCGACTACACCTCGCAGTACGACATTCTGGTGTTCCGGCGCCTGGCGGCAGGCCACAGCGACACGGACCTGGCCCAGCCGGGCGCGGTGCTGACCCAGCCGAACCGGCGCGGTGGTCCGCCGGTGCTTCGACGCATCGACACCAGCCCGGTGGGGTTTGCCGTGTTCGACCGGGTGCTGCTCACGGTGCACCCGGCCGGCTGCACGGTGCTGGAGCAGTACGCGGCACGGCTGCTGGCCAGCGCGTCGGCCGCTTCGCGGGCGGCCGGCGTGCAGTTGCCGCTTGGAGCCGCCGACCTGATGCTGCGCATCGTCAACCACATGGTGGATGGCTACCTGGAGCTGCGCCGTGAGCTGACGCGGCAGCTGGACCATTGGCAGACCGAGCTGCTCAAGCCCCGTGCCCGTTTCTCCAACTGGAGCGCCCTGCTCGATGCCCGCATCGGGCTGCACCAGCTCGACGAGATCTGCGAGGACCAGCGCGCCGCGATCCAGGACTGGATCGAGGCTCTGGACGGCTGGGAGGTGGTCGAGGGCCACGACGACCACTTCGGCGGCCACCGGGGGCTGGAGCTGCTGAAGGTGCGCAGCCGGGACGTGCTGGAGCACATCGAGCGGGTGGTTCACCATGTGCGGCGGCTGGAGCAGAACGCGGAGACCGCGGTGCAGATGCATTTCTCGGCGCAGAGCAACCGCACCAACGACATCATGCGCACGCTCACGGCCCTGACGGCCATCTTTCTGCCGCTGAACCTGATTGCCGGCATCTTTGGCATGAACTTCGAGTTCATTCCCTTCCTGCACGAGAAGGCCGGCTTCTGGTGGGCCATGGGGTCGATGGTGCTGATCGCCGTCGGGCTCAGCGTCTATTTCTGGCGCAAGCGCTACCTGGCGCGGTCCAGGCACTGAATACGGCCGCCGCCTGCTCAGACGAACGGGGGCGTGATGCCTTCGCTGGCCAGCACGCGCTGCACGGCCGGACGTTGCAGCATGCGCTGCAGGTAAGGACCGAGGTGGGCCTTGTCACGCGCCGCGCCGCTGTCGAAGCCGCGGGTCCAGCGGCACAGGGTGAAGACGTAGGGGTCTAGGGCGCTGTAGCCCTCGGGCATGAACCAGGGCCCGCCATGGCGGGCCAGTTCGGTGTCGAGCTGGCGCAACAGGTTGCGCACCTTCAGCTGGGCATGGTGGCGGACCTGCGCTGCGCCGTCGGCGTTGCCGGCGTTGACCCAGCGTTCCGGGTAGAAATACGTCAACAACGTGCTTTGCAGCGTGTTGGTCAGCCACATCAGCCACTTGTAGAAGTGCGCGCGTGCGGTGCTGCCGACCGCCGGCGCCAGACCGCCCTGGGGATGGGTGTCGCACAGGTGCAGGCAGATGGCGGCTGTCTCGTAGAGCACCAGGTCGCCGTCGGTGAGCACCGGGATCAGCCCGTTGGGGTTGAGCCTGAGGTAGGCGGTGGTTTTCTGCACGTCCTGCGTCCGGTCGACAAGGACAAGCTCGTAGGCGACACCCAGCTCCTCAAGCAGGATGTGGGGCACCATGCTGGCGGTGCCCGGGTAGTGGTGCAGCTGGATCAAGGGCGTTCCCCGGGGTCTGGCAGATCGAAAAGTCGGGCCCCATTGTCCCATCCCACCGCACGCGCCACATCGGGAGGCAGGCCGCCGAGCCAGGTGCGGTAGGCCTGCATCAGGCCGTCGTAGTAGAGCCAGCGCTGGTTGATCCAGGTGTCGGAACCGATCAGGAAGCGGTCCGGATACTTGAGGATGAGGGCGCGCCAGTCGGGGCAAAGCTGGCCGTCCTCGCAGGTCAGGCCCGGACGGTAGGACAGCTCGCCCATGAGGCGGGGAAAGCGCGCCATCAGTTCGTCGACCCGGGAAACAGGCGTGCCGCCAATGCCGGTGTGCGCCCAGATGAGGACCGGGCCCCCACGCTCCACCGCTGAGCGGGCAGGCTGTGGCTGCGAAGCGGCGTCGAGGACATGTTGCATGAGCTGCTCGATCGCCGCGTCGTCCACATGGGCCAGCACGGCCAGGTTCTGGCGGTCGGCCAGGACCATGAGTTCGCGCGCGATGGGCCCTTGCGCGTTGGCGCTGTCGTAGAGGTGGAATTCGCCCAGGCCGCGGTAGGGACCGGACGGGGTACCCCGCGCGAGCTCGCTGCGTACCAGCTCGGCAATCGACGGATCGCGGAACCAGTTGTTGTAGTCGGCACGGTCGCGGTAGAGGCGGATGAAGGGCACGACGGTGACACCGGCGGCCCGGGCCTGCTCGCGCGCCTGGGCCAGCGCCCTGGTGCCGTCGTTGGGCCGGGAGTTGGCGATGATGGCCCGCACGCCGTTGCGCTGCATGCGGTCGAGGACGTCGGACAGCGGGTGGGGGCAGCCTGGTGCCGGCGCGTCATGGACGCAGGCCTCGTCGTTGTAGTGCAGGTGGGCATCGAACAGGGGGCCGCCGTAGGGCGTCTGCGCGGATGCGGCAGGGCCGCCCAGGACCACCAGCGCCGCCAGCGCAACCGCCAGAAACCCATGCGCGCAGGTCACGGCTCAACCCAGATGGTGGGCCAGAAAGGCCAGCGTGCGTTCGCGGGCCAGTTTCGCGGCGGCGGCATCGAAGGAGCCGCGCTGATCGCAGTTGAAGCCATGGTTGGCCTGGTAGACCTGCACCTGTACACCCGGCTGGGCCTGGCGGAAGGCCTCGACGGTGTCGAGCGGAATCCAGTGGTCCTGGTCGCCGAAATGGGCCAGCACCGGGACCTGGGGCTTGCGCGCGGCGTCGTCGCCGGCGGTCATGCCTCCGCCATAGAAGGGCACGGCCGCCGACAGCCCCTTGAGCTGGCAGGCCGAACGCCAGGTGAGCAAGCCTCCCCAGCAGTAACCCAGGATGCCGACCTTGCCGGCCTGGGCCGCATGGTCGATGGCGGCCTGGATGTCGGCCATCACGCCCGGTGCCGGCAGGGCCTCGACGGCCGTCTTCAGGCCAAAGCCGGTGCCCATGTCGGCTTCGGTGTAGCCCAGTTCGACACCGCCCTGGACGCGGTGGAAGGTGGATGGCGCCACCACGAAGTAGCCGTCGGCCGCGTAGCCGTCGGCAACCGAGCGGATGTGGCTGTTGACGCCGAAGATCTCCTGCAGCACCACCAGCCCCCCTTTGGGCGTGCCGGCAGGGCGGGCCACATAGGCGGGAAAGCGAAAGCCGTCGGCAGCGGTGAGTTCGATGGTCTGTCCCATGGGTGTCTCCTTGTCAGAGGGGGGTTGGAAGCCGGTTCGGCCGGGTTTCAGGGTGCGGCGGCCAGGCGCTGGGCCAACAGCTCCAGCCGGTCCTGGCCCCAGAAGATCTCGCCATCGACGACGTAGCTGGGCGCGCCGAAGACGCCGGCGTCGATCGCCTGCCGGGTGTGCTCGTCGTAAGCCAGGCGCACCGGCCCTGAGGCGGCCTCGTCCAGCCGTACGGCCGGCAGGCCCAGCTCCTGCAACAGCTGGCACAGCACGTCCGGGTCGGCGGCATCCAGCTCACGCTGCCAGATGGCGGCACCGATGGCACCGATCAGGTCGAGGGCTGCCTCGGCACCATCGGCACGGGCGACGGCGGTGATCAGCAGGCTGGCCGGATCGCCTGCGACCGGGAAATGTCGCGGCTGGACGTTCAGGGGGATGCCCAGCCACTGGCTGAAGCGGCGCAGCTCGACCAGCCGGTACGCCTGTCGCTGGGGCGCGCGCTGGGGCAGCGGGATCCCGCCCGAAGCGGGGAAAATCCGCCCGTAGTCGACCGGCAGCACGCGCACGGCGCTGCCGGTGCGCCGCAGCAGCTCGCGAAAGCGGGCATGCCCGAGGAACATCCAGGGGCTCTGGGGCGCGAAGTAATAGTCCACTGAGTGACTCACGGGCATCTCCGGCAGCTGTTGTAATCGGTCCCAGGCCCGTTTGTAACCCGAGACGGCGCTGCTTGCAGGAGACAGGACATGCCATCGACAGAAAAGGTCTTGCTGGTCACCGGCGGCAGCCGGGGCATCGGGGCCGCCACGGCCCGGCTCGCGGCGGAGCAGGGCTGGGCGGTGGCGGTCAATTTCGTCGGACACTCGCTGGCGGCCGACGAGGTGGTGCGCGCCATCCGCGCCCGCGGGGGCAGCGCCATCACCGTGCAGGCCGACGTCTCGGACGAGACCCAGGTGGTGCGGATGTTCGAGAAGGTCGATGCGAAGCTGGGAAGGCTGAGCGGCCTGGTGAACAACGCGGGTGTGGTGGACGTGAGCGCCCGTGTGGACGAGATGGGCGCAGCGCGCATCCGTCGGCTGTTCGACATCAATGTGCTCGGCAGCTTCCTGTGCGCGCGCGAGGCGGTGCGGCGCATGAGCACACGCCACGGTGGTGCCGGCGGCGCGATCGTCAACGTCTCCAGTGCCGCCTCGCGGCTGGGCTCGCCCGGACAGTATGTGGACTATGCCGCCAGCAAGGGGGCGGTCGACGCGTTCACCATCGGGCTGGCCCGCGAGGTGGCGGCCGAGGGCGTGCGCGTCAACGCCGTGCGCCCCGGGCTGATCGACACCGAAATCCATGCCTCGGGCGGCCTGCCCGACCGGGTGGCCCAGCTGCGGCACCAGGTGCCGATGCAACGCGAAGGCACGCCCGAGGAGGTGGCGCAGGCCATCGTCTGGCTGCTCTCGGATGCCGCCAGCTACACCACCATGAGCCTGATCGACGTCTCTGGAGGGCGCTAGGGATGGGGCCCCCACGCTCCGCCGTTGCCCGGGTCGCTGCCCCCCGAGGGGGCGCGTTTCGCCTTGGGGCGGCCCGGCGGCGAAACCTTGCTGAACTGAGGAACCACTCATGACCGCCACCACACCCGAACAGAGTCCGCACATCAGGATCTGGTGGGAAGACCTGGAGGTCGGCCAGACGCGCGACCTGGGCTCGATCTCGCCCACACGGGAGGAGATCATCGCCTTCGCCAGCCAGTTCGACCCACAGCCCTTTCACCTGAGCGACGAAGCCGGCAAGGCGTCGGTGTTCGGGGCACTGAGCGCCAGCGGGTGGCACACCTGTGCCATGGCCATGCGGCTGATGGTGACGAACTTCCTGCACGAGAGCTCGAGCCTGGGCTCGCCCGGGCTGGAAAGCCTGAAATGGACCCGGCCTGTCTACCCGGGCGACGTGCTGCGCCTGCAGCACACCATCACCGAAAAACGGCCGATGAGCAAACGGCCCGATGTCGGGCTGGTGCGCACCACCTGGGAGATGTTCAACCAAAACGGCGAGAAGGTGCTGCACATGGACGGGTACGGGATGTTCCGGCTGAAGTCGCCGCCGCGCGCCCCGTCACAATAGACGGATGGACTTCAAGCCCCTGATCACACTGCTGGCCATCGTGAATCCGCTGGCCATCGTGCCCTTCTTCATCCATTACACGCAGGGCTTCAGTTCCGCGCAGCGCAAGCGCACCATCGTGATCGCCTCGTTCAGCGCGTTCGCGGTGATCGCGACCTGCGCCATCGTCGGGCTGCAGGTGCTGGAGTTCTTCAACATCTCGCTGGCAAGCTTTCAGGTGGGTGGCGGGCTGCTGCTCATGACCTCGGCGCTGGCCATGCTCAATGCGCAGCCGGCAGAGGCCAAGACGACCCAGGGCGAGGTCGACGACGCGTCCGCGCGGGCCTCGATTGCGGTGGTGCCGCTGACCATCCCGCTGCTCACGGGCCCGGCCACCATGTCCACGGTGGTGATCTACGCCGACCAGGCACAGACCTTGCTGCAGCACGCGGCGCTGGTGGCCTACGGGCTGGTGGTGGCCCTGGCCACCGCCTTGTGTTTCACCCTGGCCAAGCCGATTTCACGCGCGCTGGGCCAGACGGGCATCAACGTGATGACCCGGCTCATGGGCCTGATCCTGGCGGCGCTGGCGGTGGAGGTGATGGCCGCCGGCCTGACCAAGCTGTTCCCTGCCCTGGCCGGCTGAAGCCCGGAACTGGGCTGCCAGGCGGCGGCTTATCCGCTCAAGTTTGTTCGGGGCCCTGCCGACAATGATCGAACAATCCGATGGGTTGTCATCGATTATTAACTCGACAGGAGTGTGGCATGAACAAGCGCAACTGGATGAAATGCACCGCCGCCCTGGCCTTCGGCCTGGTCGCCATCAACCCGGCCTGGGCGTCCGAGACGCCAGCCACCCTGGCGGGCGCCAAGGTGATCCAGGCCGACGAGGCCAAGAAGCTGCTGGACGCCGGCGTCCCCTTCTTTGACACCCGGGTGGCCGCCGAGTACGCCGAGAAGACCATCAAGGGGGCCAAGAGCCTCGTCTACCGCGAAAAGAGCGCCAAGTCGGCCGACTTCGACGCCGGTCAGGACCAGTTCGACCTGGCCAAGCTGCCGGCCGACAAGGCCGCGCCCGTGGTCTTCTTCTGCAACGCCGGCACCTGCTGGCGCAGCTACAAGGCTTCGGCGGTGGCCGTGAAGGCCGGCTACACCCAGGTGCACTGGTTCCGTGGCGGCATGCCGGAGTGGACGGCCAAGGGTCTGCCGACCCAGTGAGGTCGCGCCCGGTTCACGGGCCCGTTCGCAACAACAAGAGTCCGCCAGGAAGGTAGCCCTGTATGCGCATCCATCTGTCGATCCGCCAGCGTCTGGCACTGCTGTCCGCACTCGCCCTGGTGGCCACCGGGCTGGTGGCCGGCCTGTTCTTCCTGTCCAACCGGACCAACGAACGCGCACTGGCCGAGGTCTACGAACAGAACAGCCAGTCGCTGGTGCGCATGCAGCGCATGGAGGTGCTGCTCACCGAGGTGCGGTTCCGGGCAGCCGGTGTCCTGCTCGACCTGATGCCGGTGCAGGGCTCGCGCAACCACCTGGGCGAAGCCCGCGGCGAACTGGCCACGCTGTGGCAGGACCTGGGCAGCGGCGCCGGCAACCTGTTTGCCGACGACGAGGCGCAAGCCCACTTTGCCAGCCTCCAGCAGGGCTGGGCGACGCTGGACGGCGTTCTGGCCCAGCTCGAAAAAGGCTATGCCGGCAATGACCAGGGCCTGCTCACGCAGGTCCTGGAAGAAGAATGGGCCGGCGTGATCCGGGACACCGTCAAGCCGCTGCAGGCGCTCATCCCCCTGGCACAGCAGCGCTCCGCCGACGCCTACGGCCATGCCAGGTCGCAGAGCCGCTCGATGCTCGTCATCGGCATGGCGGGCGCTGCCCTGCTGCTGGCGGGCCTGATCGTGCTCGCGGCCTGGACCACGCGGGCCATCCTCAGGCCGATGGACGAGGTCCGTGCCTCCCTGCAGCGGATCGCCGAGGGAGACCTGGCCGGCACCCTGCCCGCGGCCCGTCGCGACGAGCTGGGCCTGATGGTGGAGGCCCTGAACCGGATGCAACAGTCGCTGCAGAAACTGGTCACCCAGGTCAGGGTGGCCTCGGACAGCATCGCGACCGCCAGTGCCGAGGTCGCCAGCGGCAACGCCGACCTGTCCCAGCGCACCGAAGCGGCGGCATCGAACCTGCAGGAGACGGCCGCCTCGATGGAGCAGATCAGCAGCACCGTGCAGCAGTCGGCCGAGACGGCCCGGGAGGCCGATGTGCTGGCTGCCAATGCGGCCCGGGTGGCGGCGCAAGGCGGCGAGATGGTGTCGCAGGTCGTATCGACCATGCAGGACATCGAGTCCTCGTCGCGGCAGATCTCCGACATCATCGGCGTGATCGACGGCATCGCCTTCCAGACCAACATCCTCGCGCTCAATGCCGCCGTCGAGGCGGCCCGGGCGGGCGAGCAGGGGCGTGGCTTTGCGGTCGTGGCCGGCGAGGTGCGCAACCTGGCGGGGCGTTCGGGCGAAGCGGCCCGCCAGATCCGTGGCCTGATCGGTGCCAGCGTGGACCGGGTTCACGCCGGCAGCCAGCTGGTGGCCAACACCGGATCGACCATGGACGAGATCGTGACCTCGGTACAGCGTGTGGCACGGATGATCGGCGAGATCAGCGCGGCCAGCGCGGAACAGTCCAACGGCATCGGCCAGGTCAACACGGCCGTGACCCAGCTGGACCAGATGACGCAGCAGAACGCGGCGCTGGTCGAGCAGTCGTCGGCGGCCTCCGAGAGCCTCAGGGAGCAGGCCGACCGCCTCTCGGGCCTGGTCTCGGTGTTCCGGGTCAACAGCGCGGCCTAGAGAAATCAGGCCGAACGCAAACAACAAGCAGCGCCTGCGTTCAGTAGCCGCCTGACAGCGCATCCGGCGCCTTGGCCGCGCCCGCACAGAACCGCTGTGCCAACCCGGTGGCCGCCCTCACCAGAAGCGTGGTGTCGACACCCACCGCCACGAACAGCGCGCCCGCGTCCAGGTACTGCTGGGCCAGCGCCGGGTCGGTGGCCAGGATGCCGGCGGCCTTGCCAGCGGCGCGCACGGTGGCGATGCCTTCGAGGATGACCTTGTGTACCGCCGGGTGGCTGGGCTGGCCGCGGTAGCCCATGCTGGCCGACAGGTCGGCCGGGCCGAAGAACACGCCGTCCAC
>SBFS01000304.1 GCA_006227825.1 Burkholderiales bacterium
GCCTCGTTCGCGCTGCGCGCAAGGATGGTCTGGGTGACCGGAATGTGGAAGGCCGACAGCAGCGCCTTGGACTCCATCTCGGTCAGCACCTTGCGGCGTTCGGCCAGCACGTTCTCGATGATCAGGCGGGCGCCCTCGACATCGGGTTTGGCCAGGGCCGACAGCGGAGGGGGCGTCTGCTGCAGCAGTTGCTGGTTCTGGTAGAAGCTGGCGATGTTGCCGAAGGCACCGACGGCGGCTTCGGGCGTCCTGAAGGTGGGAATCGCGGCGGCGGCGAGGACCTCGCGGGCCTTGCCCACCGAGGCGTCGCCCATCCAGCAGCTCAGCAGGGGTTTGTTGAGGTGGCTCTTGGCCTCGGCCATGGCCTGCGCCACTTCGGCGGCGTCGACTCCGGACTTGGGTGAATGCACGACCAGGATGCCGTCGATGTTGCGGTCCCGCCCGGCGGCGTCGATGGCGGTGCGGTAGTGCGCCGGCGTGGCGTCCTCGGACAGGTCCAGCAGGTCGCTCATGGACGCCAGCGCGGGCAGTTGGGGCGCGATGTCCCGGGCCAGCTCCGGGCTCAGGGGACCGAGATCGAGACCGATCTCGCTGACCCAGTCGGCGGCCAGCACACCCGGTCCGCCACCGTTGGTGATGATGCTCAGCCGTTTGCCGACCGGGCGGTAGCGTGAAGCCAGGCATTTGGCGGCCGAGAACAGCTCGACGAAGGAGCGCACACGCACCGCGCCGGCCCGGCGCAGCGCGGCGTCGAACACGTCGTCGCTGCCGACGATGGTGCCGCTGTGGGTCTGCGCCGCCTGGTTGCCGGCCTTCTTGCGCCCGGCCTTGAGCACCACCACCGGCTTGGCGTTGGCGGCGGCGCGCAGGGCGCTCATGAAGCGCCGGGCATTCGAGATGCCTTCCATGTACACCACGATGCTGTGGGTCTGCGGGTCGGTGGCCAGGAAGTCGAGCACCTGGGCGAGATCCACCGAGGTGTGTGGTCCGAGCGAGACCACCGCCGAGAAGCCGACCGTGTTCTGCGTCGACCAGTCGAGGATCGAGGCGGTCAGGGCGCCCGATTGCGACACCAGGGCCAGCGATCCTGCAGCCGCGAGCGGACCGACCAGTGAGGCGTTCAGGCCGGCGCGCGGGCGCTGAACGCCCAGGCTGTTGGGACCGAGCATGTGCATGCCGTGGCGCCGGGCGACCCGGTGCATCTCGGCGGCGCGATCGGGGTTGACACCGCTGCCCAGCACCAGGGCGGCTCGGCACTTGATGCGACCGGCCACTTCCAGTGCCTCGATCACGTCTTCGGGGGGCAGGGCGATGATCGCCAGGTCGGCCCGGGTCTGTGCCAGGTCGGCCAGGGTGCCGGTGGTGTGGATGTCGATGAACACCAGGCGGCCGGCAAAACGCTGCGCCCGCAGGGCGGCGCTGACCGCCTGGGCTTGCGCAAAGCGCGGTTCGTCCGAGTCCTTGGGACCGGCGAAGACGGCGATCGACTCGGGCAGGAAGAGGGGCGTGAGGTAGTGTTTGTCCATGATCAGGGCATGCCCGCAGGCCATCCGGTCGTCCGTGACCGGTTGCCCAGGCGGGTGGGGGTGTTGGTGGATGCGTCGGCCGCCATCTTGTCACGCGGGCCGTCAGCCGGCAAAGGCTGGCGTGGCGCTTTGCCGCCGGCAAAGCGGGTGGTGCGGGGTTTCAGTCGGCTCCAATCAGGACCCGGACATGCGCGGCCACGCTGCGCGCCAGCGGACTGAGCACATAACCGCCTTCCAGGCAGGAGACCACCCGGCCCTGGCTGTGGCGCAGGGCCACGTCCATGAGCTGGCGGGTGACCCAGGCGTAATCGGCTTCGACCAGGCCGAGGTTGCCCATGTCGTCCTCGCGGTGGGCATCGAAACCGGCAGAGATGTAGATCATCTCCGGAGCGAAGGCGTCCAGGGCGGGGATCCAGTGTTCGGTCACGGCGGCGCGGAAGGCGTCGCTGCCCGAGCGGCTGGGCAAGCCGATGTTGACCATGTTGGAGCCCACGGCGCTCTCGCCGTTGAACGGATAGAGGCCCTTCTCGAAGATCGAGCACATCAGCACACGTTCGTCACCGCGGAAAATGTCCTCGCTGCCGTTGCCGTGGTGCACATCGAAGTCGATCAGGGCCACCCGCCGCAGGCCGTGCACGTCCAGCGCGTGCCGGATACCGACGGCCACGTTGTTGAAAAAGCAGAAGCCCATGGCGGCCTCGCGCTCGGCATGGTGTCCCGGTGGCCGCACGCAGCAGAAGGCGCTCGGAGCCTCGCCGGCGATCACCATGTCGGTGGCCTTGACGGCAGCGCCTGCGGCCCGCAGGGCGGCCTGCAGGGTGTGCGGGTTCATGCTGGTGTCGGGGTCGACCGCGTGCAGGCCCTCGGCCGGCGCGGCGGCGAAGAGTTCCCGCACATACAGCGAGGCATGGGCGCGCCCGAGCTGCTCCTCGCTGGCCAGCGGTGCATCGACCGGTACCATGCAGTCGAGCAGACCCTTGACCAGCAGGTGGTCGTTGATGGCCCCCAGACGTTCCGGACACTCGGGATGGTCCGGTCCCATGGCGTGGCGGGCGCAATCGGCGTGGGTGATGTAGGCGGACAGCATGGCAGGGTCTCCTCGGCGGTCGGGCGGGATCTGTTCTCTCGTCAGGTCCGCAATCCACGGACGAATGTAGGCCGGCAGGCTGACATCTGCCTTGATGTGCCGCAAACAGCCTTCCCGTCAGGCCAGGCCGGTCAGGCTGGCCGCCACCGCCCGCTTGAAAGGGACGAAGCGCTCGCCCAGCTGCACGAGGGCGTGGCGCAGCAGGCGGGCCGGCGGCTGCTCACGTGTATAGAGGGAAGCCACCGCATGCGTGGCGAAGTACAGCCCGCGGCTGGCCGACCGGTGCCGGCGTTCGTAGCGCGCCAGCCCCCCCGGGTCGGCGATGTCGGCGCCCAGGCGGTGGGCCTGAAGCAGCATGTCCGAGAGGGCCTGGACGCTGTGCAGCCCCAGGTTGAAGCCGTGTGCCGTGACCGGGTGCATGCCGACGGCCGCGTCGCCGATGGCGGCGAAGCGTCGGCCCACCAGCGCATGCGGCCAGACACCCACCAGCGGATAGGTGTGACGGGTGCCCGCCAGGCGCATGGCTCCGAGCTGCCGGGCAAAGCGCTGCGTCATGGCCTCCCCGAATGCTGCCCCCGGCAGGGCCATCAGGGGGTCGATGTCCCGGGCGGGCAGGGTCAGCACCACCGAGGAGCGGTGATGCCCGGTCTGCGGGCAGGGGTTCATCGGCAGCAGGGCCAGCGTCTGGCCATGGTCGAACCATTCCCAGGCGGTCTGCTGATGATCCCCGTCGTGGGTCATCGGGCAGACCAGCATGGTCCGGCCATAGTCGTGCAGGTCGGCGCCGATGCCCATGGCGCGGCGGGTGGTGGAGTGGCGGCTGTCGGCGGCCACGGCCAGGCGCGCGGTCAGCGTCCTGCCGTCGTCCAGCACGGCGCGGGCCTCCCGCGCGTCGGTGTGGATGTGCACGACCCGGCGTCCATGCAGCAGGGTGGGTGCCTGGCCCGGCTCGCAGGTGTCGAAACTGGCCTGCCAGGCCGCGCGGCGGATGTGGTGGTTGCCCACCAGGAAGCCCAGTTCGCTGCAGGGGCTGAGCTCGTGCCCGATGCGCATGCGCGCCTGGCGCGCCGACGGGTGGCCGTCGAGCACCAGGGCATCGCGCAGCGCGGAGATGTGGCCATCTCCCAGACGGGGCCAGATGCCCAGGTCGCGCAGATGGCTGGCACTGCGCTGCGTCAGGGCGATTTCACGGCCGTCGAAGGGCGGGTTGGCCAGCGTGTCGCGGTCCTGCGGGTCGACCAGTGCCACCGAGAGGCCGCTGTGCCGCAGGGACCGCGCCAGGCACAGGCCAGCCGGGCCCGCCCCGACGACGAGGAGGTCAAAGTCCATGGCGCGCCAGCATACGCGCGCCGGGCAGGCGGTCGCTTGATGCAGGTCAAGCGCGCCGTGTGGAGCCGGCAGGCGTCAGCTGAGGGACTGGCAGGGCATGCCACCCATGCCGTGGTCGTGGCGGTGCATGTGGCCACCCGGGTGACCGGCCTTGCCCGGTTCACCCCTCATGCCCATGCGGTGGCCGCCGTGCATGCCGGTGCGCATCAGGCCGCCGCTTGCGCGCTGGTCAAAAACCTGCTTCTGCTCGTCGCTCAGGGCGGCATAGAAACTGCGGGTGGCATCGATGCGCTGCTTCATGGCGGCGCTGCGGGCCTCGTGCAGGGCTTGCATGCGGTCCAGCCGCTGCGGTGTGCCGAGCTTCGACCATTCGGCCGGGTCGGCTGCCTGGGCGGGTGCCTGCGGCCCGGTACGGGCCACGAAGGCCAGCCAGGCCGGTTCCTGCTCGGGGGTGAGTTTCAGGTCGGCCTTGAGCTGCTCCAGGCGTTCGGCACGCTGGGCTTGCAGGTGCTCGCGCTGCTGCGGGTGGCGGTGCATCATGCCCATGCGGGTCATTTCGCCGGCCTGCGGGGCTTCGGGGGTGGTGCCGCCCTGGGCTGTGGCGGTGGCCGAAATGCCCAGCACGGCGGCGGCCAGGCCCAGCGACAGCAGGGTCTTGCGGGGAAGGTTCTTCAACATGATCGTCACTCCTTGCAGTTGGAAAGCGGGCCGGCGCGGCCACGGCATCACAGGTCCGGCACCAGTGTCGGGGCCGCGTGTGTCTGTCCTGTGCGTTCAGGATGAAGCTGTGTGAAGTTTTGTTCCGGTTTCCGGGAAGTTCCATCCGCACCCTTGATCTGGCTCAAGGATGGCCCAGGTCGTCCAGGATCGGGCAATCGGGCCGGTCGTCACCCGGACAGGCGCACAGCAGGGACTGCAGGCTGCGCTGCATGGCCTGCATCTGCTCGATGCGCCGGTCCAGTTCCTGCAGGTGGTGCTGCGCCACGCGCTTGACACTGGCGCTGCTGCGACGCCGGTCCTGCCACAGTCCGAGCAACTCGGTGATGGCATCCAGCCCGAAGCCCAGGTCGCGCGCCCGGCGGATGAAGCGCAGCGTGTGCACGTCAGGCAGGCTGTACTGCCGGTAGTTGCTGCCGGTGCGTGCCACCCGTCCGAGCAGGCCCTGCGATTCGTAGTGGCGCAGCATCTTGGGCGAGATGCCGCTCAGGCGCGCAGCGGTGCCGATGGGCACCGGCCAGGCGATCCCGGCATCGCCCTGAGGCCCGGGCCGGGGCGAGGTTCCCGGCTTCATGCGGCGACGGTGTAGCCTTCCTCGCGGATGGCGCGTGCGATGGCCTCGCGCTCCAGTGCCGAGTCCACCTCGACCCGGTTCTGCTGGCGGTCGACCAGCACCGTGGCCCCGGGATCCAGCTCACGGATGACGCCGATGACGGCCTTCTCGCAATGTCCGCAGGTCATGCCCTGCACGTCGAAGATCTGCTTCATGTCGGTTTCCTTGGCTTGTCGGGACAGTCGGGCATCCATTCTCAGGCCTGACACGGTGTCAAGGTCAAGCGACCGGGGTCGTTTGGCCTGTTCTTGACCTTCCCATCATGTCAGGGCTTATGCTTGGGCCATGGATTCGGTGATCGACCTGGGTATCGGGGGCATGACCTGCGCCTCCTGTGTCTCCCGTGTGGAACGGGCGCTGAGAAAACAGGCGGGTGTGGCGGACGCTTCGGTCAATCTGGCGACCGAATCGGCGCGCATCACCCTGACCGTTGGCGCGGGCCAGGACACGGTCGCGCGCCTGAAGAGGGCCGTGCGCGATGCCGGCTACGAACCCCTCTCGCCCGGGGTCGCAGAGACGGAGACCGCCAAGGGGTGGCTCGGTGTGCCCGGCGACGCCTGGCCGGTGATTGCCGCCCTGCTGCTGTCGGCGCCCCTGGTGCTGCCCATGGCCGGTGACCTGTTCGGCCGGCACTGGATGCTGCCGGCCTGGGCCCAGTTCATGCTGGCCACCCCGGTCCAGTTCGTCCTGGGCGCCCGTTTCTACCGGGCAGGCTGGCATGCGCTGAAGGCGCTGACCGGCAACATGGAGCTGCTGGTGGCCATCGGCACCACGGCCGGCTGGGCCCTGTCCACCTGGCTGTGGTGGCAGGCGGCACCGGGCGAGATGGTGCACCTGTATTACGAAGGGTCGGCGGTCGTCATCGCGCTGGTGCTGCTGGGCAAGTGGCTGGAGGC
>SBFS01000179.1 GCA_006227825.1 Burkholderiales bacterium
CGCCACCGAAATGAGCAGGGCGGGGATCTGGGCCACCAGCGCATCGCCGACCGCCAGGGTGATGTAGCTGTCGGCCGCATCGCCCACCGACAGGTTGTGCTGCATCACGCCGACGGCGAAGCCGCCGATGATGTTGATGATCAGGATCAGGATGCCGGCGATGGCATCTCCCCGGACAAACTTGGAGGCGCCGTCCATGGAGCCGAAGAACTCGGCTTCCTCGCCGACCTCGGCGCGGCGGCGCTTGGCCTCCTTCTCGTCGATCAGGCCGGCGCCCAGGTCGGCATCGATCGCCATCTGCTTGCCGGGCATCGCATCGAGGGTGAAGCGGGCCGAGACCTCGGCAATGCGCTCGGAGCCCTTGGTGATGACCACGAAGTTGATCACCACCAGGATGACGAAGACGATGAAGCCCACGACGAAGTTGCCGCCGATCAGGAAGGTGCCGAAGGCTTCGATCACCGCGCCGGCGGCGCCCGGTCCGGCATGGCCTTCCATCAGCACGACCCGGGTGGAGGCCACGTTGAGCGACAGGCGCAGCAGCGTGGTCAGCAGCAGCACGGTCGGAAAGACCGAGAAGTCCAGCGGCCGCCTCATGTAGGCCGCCACCATCATGACCGTCAGGGCCAGCGCGATGTTCAGGGTGAAGAAGGTGTCCAGGATCCACGGTGTCAGTGGCAGCACCATCATGGCCAGGACGGTCATCACCAGCAGCGGCGCCGCCAGGCCGTGGGCCCAGGCGCCGTTGCGGCCCAGCCATTGCTGAAGGACTTGCATTTGCGCGTTCATCGGTCAGTTTCCTTGGAGGGACGTTTCCAGTGCGGGTCGAGCTCCGGCGGCACGTCGGGCGTGGGCATCTCGCCGGGCATGGCACCCTGGCCACGCAGCGCGGCCTTGAGCTGGTACACATAGGCCAGCACCTGGGCCACGGCCGTGTAGAGGGCGGACGGAATCTCCTGGTCGATCTCGCCGTGTGCATAAAGGGCACGCGCCAGCATCGGCGCCTGCAGCACCGGCACCTGCGCCGTGCGAGCCACGTCGCGGATGCGCATGGCCAGCAGGTCGGCCCCCTTGGCCACCACCACCGGTGCGCGCATGGTGGCGTCGTCGTAGCGGATGGCCACCGCGTAGTGGGTCGGGTTCATGACCACCAGGTCGGCCCTGGGCACGGCGGTGATGCTGTTGCGCTGGGCCAGCTCGCGCTGGCGGGCCTTGCGGCGCCCCTTCAGGTGAGGGTCGCCCTCGCTTTCCTTGTGCTCGCGCTTGACTTCTTCATGCGACATGCGCAGCCGGTGGGCGTGCAGGAACTTCTGGGTGGGAACGTCGATGACGGCAAACAGCAGGACGACCAGCAGCAGCAGGCCCACGCCGATGCTCATCCAGGATCCCAGCTGGGCCAGGGCTGCCTCCAGAGGCCGCAGCAGCAGGGTGCCGAAGGGCTGCATGTGGGAGGCGATGAAGTACCAGGCAACGACGCCCACGATGAGGGTGATGCCCGTCAGCTTGAGGGTCTCGACCAGCTGCTGGCGCGAGAACAGGCGCTCGAAGCCCTTGAACAGGCTGATGTGGGAGAGGTCGGGCGTGATGGGCTTGGTGCTCAGGGCCCAGCTGCCCGAGATCAGCATGGCGCCCACCGCGATGCCCAGCACCAGCAGGCCCAGCGGAATCGCCAGCAGGAGGCCCTCGGTGGCGGCGCCCATCAGGCGCTCGACCAGGAGCTCGGGCTGCGCCAGCGTCGACCGGTCGAAGGTCATCTGGGTCCGCAGCGTGCTGCGCAGCATGTCGAAACCCAGCGGCGCCAGGGCCATCAGCAGCAGCGCGCCGCCTCCGAGGACCGCCAGGTTGGACAGGTCCTTGGAGCGCGCCACCTGGCCGTCATCGCGCGCCTTCTTCAGGCGCTGCGGCGTGGCGGGCAGGTTCTTGTCCTGGCTGGAAGACTCCATGGGGCGGTCGCATCGAAGGGACGATGTGACCGATTGTGGAAGTCCAGGGTGGCGGGGAAACCGGCGAAAAGCCGCCCGGCAACCCTGCTATTTCCGCCGCCGCCACGCGCCAGGCAGGCACGGAGGGCGCACGGGCTTCGCCGGCAGGCCGGCGGGCGGGCTCAGAAGCCCAGGCTGGCGAGCAGGTCGTCGACCTGCTGCTGGTCCTTGACCACGTCGGTGCGCCCTTCCGGATTGACGACAGGCCCTGACAGCTCGTAGGCCTGGTCCTGGCCGGGCTGGCCGGTCGGTGCCGCCTGCAGGAGCAGCCCCAGCAGCTGCTCCTCGATCGTGCTGGCAAGCTGCACCACCCGGTTGATGACCTGTCCGGTCAGGTCGTGGAAGTCCTGCGCCATCATGATCTCGGTCAGCCGCGCGTCGTTCCGCTCGCTGAGCTCGACCACCTCGCGCGACCACTCGACCAGCTCGGGCATCGCCTTGGCCAGGCCAGGAATCCGCGAGATGGTGTCCGCGAGCTGGCGGCCGCGGTTGCTGATCTGCTCCTGGTCGGCCTTGGCCACCTCGACATGACCGAGAACCTTCTCGGCCGCCTCGCCGGTCAGGCGGGCGATGTAGGACAGGCGGCTCTGGGCATCGGGAAGCTGCTCGACCGTGCCCTTGAGCTTGTCGGTGTAACCCAGCTCCTTGAGTGCGTCATGCAGCTGCCGTGTGATCGAACCGAGCTGGCGGAACATCTCGGAATCGGCAGGATTCCTCGCTTGGCTGTCTGTCATGTGTCCCCCTCACAGTCCGAGCTTCTTGAAGATGTTGGCCAGCTTTTCTTCCAGCGTCGCCTTGGTGAAGGGCTTGACGATGTAGCCGGCTGCCCCGCCCTGGGCGGCCATCACGATGTCCTCCTTGCGCGCCTCGGCGGTGACCATCAGCACCGGCAGGTGCTTGAGGTTCGGATCGGCCTTGATCTCGTTGAGCAGCTGGAAGCCATTCATGTTCGGCATGTTGATGTCGCTCACCACGAAATTGAAACTGCCGTTGCGCAGCTTGTTCAGGGCGATGGCGCCGTCCTCGGCCTCGTCGGCGTCGGCATGCCCGATCTCCTTGAGGAGGTTGCGCACGATGCGTCGCATGGTGGAGAAGTCGTCAACGATCAGGAATTTCATCGGGGTGGACATGCAGGTCTCCTGCAGGAAAAGAACGGAAAACGCGACCGGGGCGGCTCAGCGACTGCCTTCTGGGATGAGTTTCGACAGGTCGGCCGGATTCTGAAGCGCGGGCATGGCGGCACCGGACGGCAGCAACCGCTGTTCGGCCTCCTGGGTCAGCACGACGATGCTGATGCGGCGGTTGGTCGGGTCGTTCGGACGGTCGGGGTGCAGCAGACGGCTGGAGGCCAGCCCCTCCACCCGCAGCAGCTTGTCATCGGGCAGGCCTCCGGCCACCAGCTCCCGGCGCGAGGCATTGGCCCGGTCGGCCGACAGCTCCCAGTTGCTGTAGCCGCGCTGGCCGCTGCCGTAGGGCATGGCGTCGGTGTGGCCGGCCAGCGCGATGCGGTTCTCGACATCACCGAGGGCGGCGCCGATGGCGCGCAGGATGTCGCGCATGTAGGGTTTGACGAGCGCACTGCCGGTGTCGAACATGGGCCGGTTCTGCTCGTCCAGGATCTGGATGTAAAGGCCGTCCTGTGTCTTGTCCAGCCGGATCTGGGAGCCGAACTCGGCCATCTGTGGCGAGTTGGCGATCAGCTCCTGGATCTTGCGCTGCAAGGCGTCGATGCGGACCGCATCGCGCCGCGCCTGCTCGGCGCGCGCCATCTGGGCCCCCATGAGCTTGGCGGCGCGCTCGGCCTCGCCCGCATCCACCTGCCCCGAGGAACGGCTGAGGTCGCGCCCGCCGCCGGGCAGGATGCTGTCGCTGTTGCCGGTGCCGTCGCCCCCCATGAGGGACACCTTCACCGGGTTGCTGAAATAGCTGGCGATGCCCTCGAGCTCCCCCTTGGCGGTCGAGCCCAGCAGCCACATCAGCAGGAAGAAGGCCATCATGGCGGTCACGAAGTCGGCGTAGGCGATCTTCCAGGCACCGCCGTGGGCTCCGTGCCCGCCTTTTTTCACCTTCTTGATGATGATCGGTTGCAGTTTCTTGCTGTCGGCCATGTCATTGCTCCCCAGGGTTGCCCGGATGCGGCTTCACTTCTTGCCCTTCACGTGGCCTTCGAGCTCGGAGAAGGTCGGACGCTCGGTGGAATTGAGGACCTTGCGACCGAACTCGATGGCGGTCGCCGGTGCGTAGCCCTGCATGCTGGCCAGCAGCGTGGTCTTGATGCACTGCAGCTCCTTGCTGCCCTCCTCGACCTTCTGGTCGATCACGCCGGCCAGCGGCTCGGCGATCGCATAGGCCAGGAAGATGCCCAGGAACGTGCCCACCAGGGCCGAACCGATCATCCCGCCCAGCACCGCCGGCGGCTGGCCGACCGAGCCCATGGTCTTGATCACGCCCAGCACGGCGGCCACGATGCCGAAGGCCGGCAGGCCGCCGGCGACGCGGGTGATGGCGGCCACCGGGGCATGGGCCTCGTGGTGGTGCGTGTCGATCTCGCTGTCCATCAGCGATTCGATCTCGTGCGCATTGAGGTTGCCCGAGACCATCATGCGCAGGTAGTCGGTGATGAACTCCACCACATGGTGGTCGGCCGCGATGGTCGGGTACTTCTTGAACAGCGCCGACTGGTCGGGGTTCTCCACGTCCTGCTCGATGGCCATCAGGCCCTCCTTGCGCGCCTTCTGCAGCAGGTCGTAGAGCAGGGCCAGCAGCTCCATGTAGCGGGCCTTGGTGTACTTGGAGCCCTTGAGCGCCATCGGGATGGCCTTGAAGGTGGCCTTGAGCACCTTGGGCTG
Source organism: Burkholderiales bacterium (assembly GCA_006227825.1). Taxonomy (GTDB): domain Bacteria; phylum Pseudomonadota; class Gammaproteobacteria; order Burkholderiales; family Burkholderiaceae_C; genus Hydrogenophaga. The sequence goes on from SBFS01000179.1 coordinate 4,832, forward strand.
GTTGTTCACCACGAAAGCCCCGAGGGCGCCGCCGCCGATGATCATCATCTCGATGGGCAGCGCCTTCATGATCACCATCATGTTGCCACCCGCGATCATGAAGCCGCCGAAGATGCAGCCCAGCGCAACCAGATAGCCGATGATGACGAACATGTGCGTTTTCCGGGAAAGAAGCCTTTGGATGGGCGGTCGGCGGTCCGCATGCCGCCTTCCTTCGATCTATCGGTCGACTCTAGGAGGGATTGAGGCCGGCGATAAACGCAAAAAGGACCTCGCAGGAGGTCCTTTTCGGGCTTTGGGAAACAGACGGGGCCCGATCCACCCGTCCGGCCGGGGGGGTCAGTGCAGGCGCAGCCCGCCAGGACCGCTGCCCTTGCCTGCCCGGGCCGGCGGCTCGCACAGGCCGCAGACGAAATGCTTTGCGTTCTCGTAGGGTTCGGTGACGAAGTGCCCCCCGCAGCAGGAGCAGCGCGTCAGCGTCAGCATGCCGTTGTCCACGAACTTGATCAGCCGCCAGGCCCGGGTGACGGACAGCAGGGGCTCGATCGCGCTGGCCTGCATCTGGTCGCTGTAGAGGCGGTAGGCCTTGATCACCGTGTCGATGTCCTCCAGCTCGCAGGACTTGGAGAGGTATTCGTGGATGTTCAGGAACAGCGAGGCGTGGATGTTGGGCTGCCAGGTCAGGAACCAGTCGGTCGAGAACGGCAGCTGCCCCTTGGAAGGCGACTTGCCGGCCACCTCCTTGTACAGGCGCAGCAGCCGCTCGTAGGACAGGCCGGTTTCGTATTCCAGCACCTGCAGGCGGGCACCGAGCTGGATCAGGGCGATGGCGCGCTCGATCTCGCGCGACTCGTTCAGGATGCTCTTGGCGGCCATGTTCGCTGCTCCTTGCGTTCTTCCGGTTGCCTGTGGCGAGGGGACCCGCTCAGTGGGCGGTGGCTGCGGCGCCGGCCGATGCCATCGAGTCGGCGTAGCGGCCGGCCATCAGGATGCTGGCGTGCAGCTGGGTGGTCGTGCTGTTGTCCACCTTGCGCACGTTGTGGTTGGTCAGCAGGTTCCACACCAGGTCGTCGTCCACCCGGAAGCGGCACAGCAGCATGTTGCTCGAGGCGATCTTGAGCAGCTGGGCGGTCGAGAGCATGGCCAGCAGGTCGGCGGCCTCTTCGGTCAGGCCCAGCCGGAACAGCGCTTCGGCGCGGTCCTTGCGGATCAGGTTCTGGGCCAGCATCAGGTAGGTGAGGTTGGCTTCGCGGATTTCGGCGAGGATCTGATCGT
>SBFS01000201.1 GCA_006227825.1 Burkholderiales bacterium
TCCTTGCTGTTCATGATGTAGGTGCCGTGCTCGTCCTCCATGATGGGCATGAGCTCGCCCGGGCGGCCGGCTTCCTCGATCAGCCAGACCTTGTTTGCCTCGGGGTGGCGCTGGCCGTTGCCGGTGGTGGAGAACGCGCTGGCTGCTTCCTCGTCTTCTTTTGCAAAGTTGAAACCTTCCAGCGTCTGCAGCGGGGCCGCGTCGCCGGTGTCGGTGTCGGTGGTGGCGCCGTGTGTCTTGTATTCCCAGCGGCAGGCGTTGGTGCAGGTGCCCTGGTTGGGGTCGCGCCGGTTGAAGTAGCCGCTGAGCAGGCAACGGCCGGAATAGGCGATGCACAGCGCCCCGTGCACGAACACCTCCAGCTCCATGTCGGGGCAATCGTTGCGGATGGCCTCCACCTCGTCCAGGCTCAGTTCGCGGCTGAGGATGATGCGCGTGACCCCCTGCTTCTGCCAGAACCGGACGGCCGCGCTGTTGGTGGTGTTGGCTTGCACCGAGAGGTGGATGGGGACCTCGGGCCACAGGCCCTTTTCCATCTGCTCGCGCACCAGCATGATCAGGCCCGCATCGGCCATGATGAGCGCGTCGGGCCGCAGCTCCACCACCGGCTGCAGGTCGCGCAGGTAGGTGCGCAGCTTGTCGTTGTGGGCAATGAGGTTGCTGGTGACGAAGAACTTCTTGCCGCGCTGGTGCGCCTCTGCAATGCCCTGGGCAATCTGCTCCAGCCGGAACTCGTTGTTGCGAGCGCGCAGGCTGTAGCGCGGCTGGCCGGCGTAGACGGCGTCGGCGCCGAAGTCGAAGGCGGCACGCATGCGTTGCAGCGAGCCAGCGGGCAGGAGCAGTTCGGGAGATTTCATGGTCAACCTGATATTGTCCCGGATGCGGCCCAAACCCACAAACCAGCGGCCACGAGCCCTTGCGGGAAGGAAGAACGACTTGTACAACCCGAGCCACTTCGACACCTCAGACGACCGCGCCGCCCTGCTGGCGCTGATGCGCGCCCACCCGCTGGGCGCCCTGGTCACCCACGGCCCGCAGGGGCTGGACGCCAACCACCTGCCGTTCGAGGTGGACGAGGCCGCCGGCGTGCTGCGCGCCCATGTGGCCCGCGCCAACCCGCTCTGGCGGCAGGTGCCGGCCGATGGCATGGCGGCCATGGTCATCTTCCGCGGCGAGGCTGGCTACATATCACCCAACTGGTACCCCGGCAAACACGAAACCCACCGCCAGGTGCCCACCTGGAACTACCGGGTGGTGCATGTGCATGGGCATCTGACGGTCATGGACCAGGAGCGCTTCGTGCGCGGCCTGGTGGCGCGCCTGACCCGTGACCACGAAAAACGATCGAACCAGGCCAAGCCCTGGATGATGGGCGACTCACCGGCCGACTACATCGACCAGATGCTGGCCGCCATTGTGGGCATTGAAGTGACGCTGCAGCGGCTGGAAGGCAAGTTCAAGCTGAGCCAGAACAAGGAGGCGCGGGACCGGCTGGGGGCGGCCGATGGCCTGGATGCCCTCGGTCAGGTCGACCTGGCGCAGCGGATGCGCGGCCTGGCCTGAGGCCCGGGGTGCGCCGGCAGCCCACACGCGTACCCGGCCCCTGCCGGTCATCGCCGCCGCAGCACCCACCACCAGGTCAAGCCCAGCAACAGGTAGTTGGGCACCATCACCCATGGGGTGTTCCACGCCAGTCCATCGAACCCCCAATAGGTCAGCGGGTAGAACACGGGCGACGGGAAAAATTCGGCGGAGTGGGTGAGCACGTCGATCAGCACATGGGACCACCAGCCCAGCAGCGGTATCCACAGGCGCCTGAGCCAGAGCGCCAGCACCGCCGTGACCGCGCCCGCCACCAGGGCGCTGTGCATGACGCAGTGCAGGTGGTGGGTGAGGGCTTGCACCCAGGGGGGCAGGGGCAGCACCTCCCCGGGCGCTGCCAGGCTGTAGGCCAGCAGCATGGGCAGGCGGCCTTCGCCGGCCACGGACCAGGCCAGCAGCGGCAGCAGCTGCACCAGGTCGGGCGCCAGCGCCATGCCGACCAGCAGCCAGGCGCTGCGGCGGTCGAGCTGCCGGTGCCGCCGGGCCCAGATGGCGCCGGCGCCCGCCCAGAGTGCATGTGCGGCGATGTCCATTCTGGCGCCCCGCCTCACCCAGGGCTGCGGGGGCCGCGCATCAGGCGCCGCCGGCGCCCGCCGCGGCCAGGGTGTCGCGCACCCGCATCAGGCGCTCGCGGACTTCACTGGCCACCTCGGCCACCTCCGGCCGGTCGGTCAGCTGCAGCACAGACACCGGGTCCATGAAGCCCACCGTCAACTGCCCGTCGGGCTCCTCGCGCACCACCACGTTGCAGGGCAGCAGCAGGCCGATGTCCGGCTCGGCCGACAGCACGCGGTGGGCCAGCGGCGGATTGCAGGCGCCCAGGATCCGGTAGGGCCGGACCTCGACGCCCAGCTTGGCCTTCATGGTCGCCTGTACGTCGATCTCGGTGAGCACCCCGAAGCCTTCGGTCTTCAGGGCTTCGGTCACGCCGGCGACGGCCCTGGCGAAATCGCGTTCCCTGAGGGTGCAGTGAAATCCATAGCTCATGCGTGCTCCTTGCTGAAAAAAGTGAACACCGGCGGGACTGCCCCGGCGGTACCCTGACCACTATGGCGAAGATGGGCGTCTTGTCAACCGCTGCCCTGCACGGGGGGGCTGCAACCCGCGCACCATGGGGTTAAAGTCGGACGGTGCGGCCGGTCCCGGCACCGCCGCTTGCGCAGGACATGCCCATGCAGACCGACCCTTCCACGACCTGGCACCACGACCACAACTTCCACACCGGCAATGCCCTGGCCGAGCGCAACACCCGGCTGGTGTTGTGGATCACCCTGGTGACCATGGTGGTCGAGATCTCCGCCGGCTGGTGGTTCAACTCCATGGCCCTTCTGGCCGACGGCTGGCACATGAGTTCGCACGCCCTGGCCATCGGGCTGACCGCGGTGGCCTATGCGACGGCCCGTCGCTATGCGCAGGACCCGCGCTTTGCCTTTGGCACCTGGAAGATCGAGGTCCTCGCCGGCTTTGCCAGTGCGATCTTTCTGCTCGGCGTCGCGGCGATGATGGTGCTGGGCTCGGTGGAGCGGATCCTGTCGCCGCAGCCCATCCGTTACCAGGAAGCTGTCCTGGTGGCAGTGCTGGGACTGGGCGTCAACATCGTGTGTGCCGTTCTCCTGGGCCGTTCGCGCGACCATGGGCATGGCCACGACCACGGTCACGGACATCCGCCACATGGGCATGGCCATGAGGACCTCAACCTGAAGTCGGCCTATGTGCATGTGCTCACCGATGCCGCCACCTCGGTGCTGGCGATCGTTGCGCTGCTGGGCGGCTGGTTCTTCGGCTGGTCGTGGCTCGATCCCCTGATGGGCATTGTCGGGGCCGTTCTGGTGGCGGTGTGGGCCAGGGGCCTGATCGTCCAGACCGGCAGGGTGCTGCTCGACCGCGAGATGGACCACCCGGTGGTCGACGAGATCCGCGCGGTGATGGCAACCGGGCCCGGGGCCGGGGACACCCGCATCACCGACCTGCATGTCTGGCGGGTGGGCCGCGAGGCTTACGCCTGTGCGATGACCCTGGTGACCCATGACCCCGGGCTGACCCCGGAGGCGGTGCGGCGCCGGCTGGCCGTGCACGAAGAGGTCGTGCACTCGACGATCGAGATCCACCACGACACCCGCTCAGCGCGGCTATCGGCCGGCCTGCGGGCGTGAGCTGTGCCGTCGTGCCCGGGACACCGGTTGGGTACTGTATGGGGTATATTGCACAACATGATTTTTCGTGCTCCCGGAGCCCGGTGTCCACCGGCGACCTGCGCTCCGTAACCCGGTTTCCCGAACGGACACGCCGCCATGACCTCCACGCCACTTGTTCGCAGACTGCTCGTTGCCGTGCTGGTGGTCGCCGGTCTGGTCGGTGCCCTGGCTTACTGGCGCTTCGGCAGGGCGGTCGATGTGGTTGTCGCGAGGGCTGTCCAGGGTGAGGTGTCGGTCCATGTGCAGGGTCCGGGGACCGTCCAGGCGCGCACCGCGGTGACGCTGGCGGCGCGGGTGGGCGCCACCGTGACCGGGGTCCTGGCGGATGTGGGCGATCGCGTGCAGCAGGGCCAGTTGCTGGTGACCCTCGACGACCGGGAGCCGGCTGCCCGGCTGGCCGGCGTGAAGGGGCAGGAGCTGGCCGTGACCCGCAACATCGAGGCCGCCCGGGCGTCGGTGGCCAAGGCGCAGGCCGACCTGGAACTGGCGCAGTCGCGCCAGCGGCGCGACGCCGAGCTCCTGAAGCAGGGGTTCGTGTCCCAGGCGGTGGTGGACACCAGCACCGCCGCACTGCGCAGTGCGGTGGCTGGCCTCGACGCCGCGCGGGCCAGCCTGGCCGCCCGGGAGGCCGAGGCCACGGCGGTGGCCAACGAAGCCCGCGCCGCCGGCGTGACCCTGACCCACACGCGACTGACCGCCCCGATCGACGGCATCGTGATCCAGCGTCTGGCCGAGCCGGGCAGCACGGTGCTCGCCGGCTCACCGCTGCTCAGGCTGGTGGATCCGGCGACCCTGTGGGTGGCCACCCGGGTCGACGAGTCGGTCGTGGCCCGCGTGGCGCCCGGGCAGGTGGCGTCCATCCGGCTGCGCAGCGGCGAAACGCTGCCCGGACGGGTGGCGCGCATCGCGCGCCTGAGCGATGCCGCCACCCGCGAGCTGGACGTGCACGTGGCCTTCGACACGCCGCCCGCGCGCTTTGCCATCGACCAGGAGGCCGATGTGCGCATCGACACGGGCACCTTGCCCGGCATCGTGGTGCCTGCCACGGCGCTGGTCAGGGACCGCAGCGGGCAGACCGGTGTGCTGGTCGTCGAAGACGGTCGCGCCAGCTTCCGTCCGGTCGGCACCGGTCACGCCGATGAAACCCGGGTGCGCGTGACCGGGGGACTGGCCGAAGGTGAGTCCGTGGTTGCAGACCCAGCAGGGGTGCGTCACGGTCAGCCGGTGCGGGTCGCCTCGGGCACCTGAGCCGGTCTTCCCGCACATCCACGCTCACACGCGAAGACGATGGACCTGGCGCTCAAGGACATCCGCCGGCACCTGGGCAAGTTCCTGGCCACCATTGCCGGGGTGGCGATGCTGCTGGCGATCGTGCTGGTGATGAACGGCATCTACCGGGGCAACATCGAGGACGGCGTCTGGCTGATCGAGAACATGGGCACGGACCTGTGGGTGGTCGAGCGCGGCCGGGGCGGACCGTTCAACGAACCCTCGCGCATGCCGCCGGACAGCCACAAGAGCGTGGCGGCCACCCCTGGCGTGGCCAGCGCCAGTCCGCTGGTGCTCTACACCGCACAGCGCGAGATCGGGGGCGCATCTCAGCAGTTCACCGTGATCGGCTTCGACGTCTTCGGCGGCGCGGGCGGACCCGGCCGGCTGGTCCAGGGACGCAGCATCACCGCGCCACGCTACGAGATGGTGGCCGACGCCAAGCTGGGGCTGCGGCTGGGCAGCCGGGTGTCCCTGGGTGGCGACGCCTACACCGTCGTCGGCCTGACCCGGGGTGCCGTCGATTCCGGCGGCAATCCGCTGGTCTACCTGTCGCTGCCCGATGCCCAGAAGGTGCAGTACGAGCAGGATGACCGCGCCCTGACGGCCGCGCGGGCGGCCAACCTGCAGCGGCTGCTGCGCGCTGGCTACAGCGAGGAGCAGGCCGCCCGGCTGCTGCCCCTGCTGTCAGGCGGCACGCCCGGCATCAACGCGGTGCTGGTGCGGCTCATGCCGGGTGCCGATCCGCAGGCCGTGGCCCGGCACATCCGCGACTGGCTGTACTTCAACGTCTACACCACCGAGGAGGAGCGCAGGCTGATGCTCGAAGGCCGCCTCAGCCGCATGTCGTCGGTGCTGGGACTGTTCCGGTCGCTGCTGGTCATGGTGTCGATCGTGATCATCGCCCTCATCGTGTACGTGCTGACGATCGAGAAGATCAAGTCGATCGCGACGCTCAAGCTGATCGGGGCACCGAACCGGGTGATCGTGCAGCTGATCCTGACGCAGTCGCTGCTCCTGACGCTGGCCAGCTTTGCGCTCGCCTACGGCCTGCGCGCGCTGATTGCACCGGGGTTCCCGCGTACCCTGGCCTTCAGCCCGCAGGAGACGGCGGTGACCTTCGCGGTCATGCTGCTCGGCGGTCTGGTGGCCAGCTTCATGGCCATCTGGCACGCCCTGCGCACGCCGCCGCAGCTGGCACTGGGGGGCTGACATGGCGGTGCTCGAACTGCAGGATGTCTCGCAGACCTTCGGCTCCGGGGAGCTGGCGGTGCAGGCACTCAAGCCCACGACCCTGAACGTCGAGGCCGGCGAGCTGGTGGCGTTGCTGGGGCCCAGCGGCTCGGGCAAGAGCACGTTGCTGCTGGGCATCAGCCTGATCCAGCCACCGACCACCGGACGCATCGTCATCGACGGGCAGACGCTTTACGACAACGGACCGACGGGTGTGGACGCACGGGCCTTCCGGCTGCGCAAGATCGGCTTCATCTTCCAGCAGCACAACCTCATTCCCTTTCTCACCGCGCTGGAGAACGTGGCCCTGATGCTTCAGCTCAACGGTGTCGGCCGGCGCGAGGCCCGCCGCCGGGCACGCGAGCTGATGGACTACCTGGAGATCGGTCACCGGGCCGACTCGCTGCCCGCGCGCCTTTCAGGCGGTGAGCAGCAGCGGGTGGCCATCGGGCGTGCCCTGGCCAACGAACCCGCGCTGATCCTGGCCGATGAACCGACGGCCGCGCTCGATACCGGGCGCGGCACCAAGGTCATGGCCCTGCTGCGCAAGATCGCGCGCGAGCGTCGTTCGGCGGTGATCACGGTCACGCACGACCACCGCATGATCGAAGGCTTCGACACCGTCTACCACATGGACGACGGGCGCATGACCCGGGTCGACCGCAGCGCCGTCGTCCCGGGTGCCGCGGCGCACTGAGCGGTGCCGCTCAGGTGGCGACGGCCCGGTGTGGCCCGCCGCTGGAGCCGCCGGCGCCAGGGCCGAAGTCCAGCAGCCGCTCCAGCACGTCGATGCGGTGGCGCCGCGGGGTGGTGATGGCGTAGAAGCTCTCCTGCAGCGCATCGGACTGGCCCACGGTGACCAGCAGGCCGGCGCGCAGTTCGTCCTGCACCACCACCTCGGGCAGGACGGCCAGCCAGCCGCTGTCGCGGGCGATCAGGCGCAGCATGGCCATGTCGTCCACCTCGGCGCGCATGCGCGGGGTGACGCCGGCCGCGGTGCACAGGGCGTCGAACTGGGCGCGCAGCGCGTGGCGCGGTCCCGGCAGGGCGATGTCCAGTCCGTCGAGGTCATGGGGAATGCGCAGGCTCATGGGTTGCCAGCGCCGGGCCGGACCGACGAGCGAGATGGACTGGCTGCCCAGAAAGCGGCAGTGCAGCGGTCGTTCGGTGCCGGTCGGCACGGTCTCGTTGGCCAGCACCACATCGAGCTGGTGCTGCACCAGGCGCTGGATCAGACCTTCGAGAAGACCGGACTCGAGCGTGAGCACCACGGAGGCATCCGCCAGCAGGGGCCGGATCCAGTTTTCCTGGTAGTTGCGCGAGAGGGTGGCGACGCTGCCCACGCGCAGCCGGGTGATGCCTGCGGTGCTGCCCTGCAGCCGTCCGAGCATTTCCTGACCCATGCCGAAGATGTCGTCGGCATAGGCGAGCACGAGCTGCCCGGTGTCGGTGAGGGCGAGGCGGCGGCCCTCGCGGACGAACAGTCGCTCGCCCAGCCGTTCCTCCAGCTGGCGGATCTGGGCCGAGACGGCCGACTGCGAGGTGTGAAGCTCCTCGGCCGCGCGGGTGAGGTGGCCGAGCTTGGCCACGCGCCAGAAGTAGAGCAGGTGGTGGAAGTTCAGTTGCTCCAGCTTCATTGTTCGTTTATTAATATCAAAAAGTTCTGATCATTTTATTTTACAGAATGATATTCGGCGGGCACCATGGCGTCCATCGTTGTTGGAGGGACAGTCATGGACGGATGGTTTGATGGTTTGCGGGTGGTGGCTGCGCTGGCGCCGGTGGTGCTGATGGCGCTGCTGGTGCTGCTGCCGACGGTGTTTCCTCATCGGGGTGGGTCGTCCGGGCGGCGGCTGTGGCAGGGCTTCATGGCGCTGACGGCTGTCGGCGTCCCGGCGCCTGTGCTGGTGCTCTGGCTGGGGCCCGAAGGCACGCTCCTGCCGGGATGGCTGCACCTGTCTGCGCTCGGTCTGGGGCTGGCCCTGCTGGTGCAGGTGCTGGGCCTGGTGATCGGTGCCTTCTCTGCCCGCTACCTGGAGGGCGAGGAGGGACAGGGGCGCTACGTGGCGGCACTGTCCGGGGTGCTGGCCGCGGTGCACCTGCTGCTGCTCGCCGACCACTGGGTGCTGCTCGTCGGTGCCTGGGCGCTGGTGGGGGTGGCGCTGCAGCCGCTGCTGTGCTTCTACCCCGACCGGGCCTTTGCGCGGCTGGCGGCGCACAAGAAGCGCCTGGCCGACCGGCTGGCCGACATCCTGCTGCTGGCCGCGGCGGCGCTGGCCTGGAGCGAGGTGGGCAGCGGTTCGCTGACCGACCTGCGCGCCCATCTGGCCGGCGAGGGTGCATCGCTGGCGCTGCAGTTGAGCGCGGTGGCCCTGGTGCTGGCCGTCATCGTGCGCACCGCCCTGCTGCCCTTGCACGGCTGGCTGATCCAGGTGATGGAGGCGCCGACGCCGGTGTCGGCGCTGATGCACGCGGGGGTGGTCAACCTCGGCGGCTTCATCCTGATCCGGTTCGCCCCCTTGCTGGAGCAGGCCCTGCTGGCCCGCGGCCTGCTGGTGGTGTTTGGCCTGGCCACCGCGGTGCTGGCAGGCATGGTCATGCTCACCCGCATCAGCATCAAGGTGAGACTGGCCTGGTCGACCGTGGCCCAGATGGGCTTCATGCTGCTCGAGTGCGGTCTGGGCCTGTACACGCTGGCGGCGCTGCACCTGATCGGGCATTCGCTGTACAAGGCGCACGCTTTCCTGGCGGCGTCCTCGGTCGTGCGCCAGACAAGATGGCAGGCGCTGCACACGCCCGCAGCGGTGCGGCCGGCCAGCCTGCTGCTGGCCCCGCTGCTGACGGTGGGGGTGGTGGCCGCTGTGCAGGCGCTGGCCGGCGGTGCGGCGTGGCCGTGGTGGTGGAGCCTGGCCTTGGGTCTGGCCTGGGCCCCGCTGCTGTGGTTGCCGCTTGACCACGCTGGCCCGCGCTCGCTGGTGCGCCCGCTGGTCGCCGGCATGCTCATGGTGGGCGCCCTGACCGGTCTGGCCTGGCTGGTGCACGCCCTGCCGCTGGGCTTGCAGGATGCACCGGCACAGGGCCTGGGGCTGCTGGCGCTGGCCGGGCTGGCCGGGCTTTACCTGTGCCTGGCGGTGCTGCAGTGGAGGCCCAGTGCCCTGGGGCAGTGGCGCCGGCGCAGTTACGCCGGCTTCTATCTGGACGAGGTCTACACCCGCCTGGCCCTGAAGCTGTGGCCCGTGGACTGGATGCCGGTGCCCGCGAAACCCGAGGTTTGCGCCGTGCGCCCCCCGTCGCTGGCCGACGGCCGACGCTGAGCCGGTGCCTTGCACCTGAACCACTTGACCCACCTGATCCCTGTTCTGGAGATGGCGATGCCGATGATGGAAAAACCGGGTTCCCTCGAACCCTCGAACGAATGGGCCGCCAGCGATCTGGCGCGCATGGATGAGGCCTGCCAGCAGGCCTGCCAGGCGATCGCGCCGGCCTGGCCGCTGGACCGCGCGATTGCGGTCAACCCCCACTGGGCGCGCATCGGCATGCCGGTCAGGCGTGTGGCCGCGCGCATGGCGGTGCTCGCAGGCATCCAGGTGTTCCCGCCGCGGGAGATGCAGCGCGAAGCCTGGGACACCGGCCGCATCGTGGCGGAAGATGTAGAGCAGGCCCTGGCACAGGTGCAGGGCGCCCGCGAGGCCGGCTGGAGCCTGCAGTCCTGCGTCGATGCCCTCGACAGTGCGCCGCAGACGCCGCAACTGCCCCTGCTGATCGATGTGCTGGACAGCGATCACGGGCGCCAGCGGCGGCTGTCCTGGCGCCAGGCCATCACCCACCAGGTGAGCCAGACCTGCGCCGCCTATTTCGACCGGCACCAGGCGGACTGGCAGCCCGATCGGGCGCAAGGGCTCTACGCCTTCTGGCGCGAGACGCTGCAGCACGACCACGGCATCGGGCTGCTGATGGGCCTGCCGCGCCTGGGCCATGCGCTGGATGCGCTGCCCGCCAGCCGGCAGGATGCCGAGCGCTGGGTGCTCGGGCGGCTGGGGCTGCAGCCCGATGTGTGGGCCGACTACCTGGAGTCGGTGCTTCTGTCGGTCAATGGCTGGGCATCGTGGTGCGCGTACCTGGGCTGGCAGGCCGGGCAGGAGAACCGCCAGGACGGCCACCTGCGGGATCTGCTGGCGATCCGCCTGGCATGGGGGGCGGTGCTGCTGGAATGCACTGACGGGGCCCGCACCGAGCGGGCGTTTGGCGCATTGCAGGCCGCCTGGTCGCAGGCGCCGCAGCGGCTGGCCCGCGCGCAAGAGGCGCTGCTCGTCGACGAGGTCTGGCAGACCGCCCTGGAGGCCGGTTACCAGCGCACGCTGGCCCGGCAGCTGCTGCAGGCCGAAGGCCGGGCGCCAGCGGCACAAGAGGTCCAGGTGCAGGCCGCCTTCTGCATCGATGTGCGCAGCGAGCCCCTGCGGCGCGCCATCGAGGCCGAGTCGCCGGCGGTGCAGACCCTGGGCTTTGCGGGCTTTTTCGGCCTGCCCGTGGCCTACACGCCGCTGGCGACACAGGCGCGGCGGCCGCAGCTGCCAGGCCTGCTTGCACCGGCCGCCGAAGTGCTCGACGTGGTGACCGCACCCGGGGACCCCACGGCCGCGGCCGATCCGGCCTCCGGGGCCGCGGCCGTGCGGGACCGCCGGGACCGCCTGGCGCTGGCCGACCGCTGGCGCAGTCTCAGCCGCTGGCCCGGTGCAGCCTACTCGTTCGTCGAGGCGGCAGGCCTGGGCTATCTCGGGGCGCTTGGCCAGTGGCTGCGTCCTGCGGCCCACGGTCGGGTCAGCGACGACCTGCACGGCCTGCCGGCCCGCTACAGACCGGTGTGCCGTCCGCAGCTGGCGGGTCTGGACACGCAGGCGCGGGTGGCGCTGGCGGCCCGCGTGCTGCACGCCATGGGTCTGGAAGAGCGTCTGGCGCCGCTCGTGCTCCTGGTCGGTCATGGCAGCCAGTCGGCCAACAACGCGCACGCGGCCGCGCTGGACTGTGGCGCCTGCTGTGGCCAGACCGGCGAAGTCAATGCACGCAGCCTGGCGCATCTGCTCAACGACCGCTCGGTGCGCACCGGCCTGCGGGACCTGGGCACGGACATCCCGGAAGAGACCTGGTTTGTCGCGGCGCTGCACAACACCACCACCGACGAGATCGAGGGCTTCGACCTCGATGTCCTGCCACCCGCGGCGCGGGCCCGCTGGGATGGGTTCGAGGGGGTGCTGGCGCGTGCCGGCGACCGGGTGCGGCGGGAGCGCGCGCCGATGCTGGGTCTGGACCCGGCCCTGGGGGGAGCCGGCTTGCTGGCCAGCCTGCGGCGCCGGGCCAACGACGGCGCGCAGACCCGGCCGGAATGGGGGCTGGCGGGCAACGCGGCATTCCTGATCGCCCCGCGCGGACGCAGCCGCGCTGCCGTGCTGCACGGGCGCACGTTCCTGCACGACTACGATGCGGCCCAGGATGCCGACGGCAGCGTGCTGGAGCTGCTGATGACGGCGCCGATGCTGGTCACCCACTGGATCAACTGGCAGTACCACAGCTCGACCTGCGATCCGCAACGGCTGGGCAGCGGCAACAAGGTGCTGCACAACGTGGTGGGCGGAACCATCGGCGTGTTCGAGGGCAATGCGGGCGACCTGCGCATCGGCCTGTCGAAGCAGTCGCTGCATGACGGCAACCGCTGGGTGCACGAGCCCCTGCGGCTGACGGTGGTGGTCGATGCGCCGCAGCATGCCATCGATGCCATCATCGGCAAGCACGCGGTGGTCCGGCAGCTGCTGGACAACGGCTGGCTCCACCTGTGGCGGTTCGCCGATGCAGGCCTGGCCCGCTATGCCCGGGGGCAGTGGATGCCATTGCTGCCGGACAGCGAGGCCATCGGGCACGCCGTCAGGGGCGTGTAGCGATCAAGGGCGGCCGGCTGTCGTGAGGTGATCGACCGTCAGCGTGATCGGGCCGTACCAGGCGTGGGCCGTGGTTCTGGTGTTGTTGCTGTCGGTCAGCAGGCCCACGCTGTTCAGCGGTCCGGGTGCCCGGCCGAAGGCCAGCCGGAAATCGGCCTGCACGTCGCGCTCGAAGTCGACCCACCGCCCCAGCCGAGCGGGGCCCGACTCGACCACGATCTGCCGGATGCGGGTGGTGTGCGGGTTGGGAATGACGGTGCCGACGGGGTGGCGGTTGTCCCAGACGTAGATCAGGGTGGCGTAGGGCAACGGCTCGCCGGTGACCAGGCGGGCCAGCTCGGAAATCAGGTGATCCCGGGGCGAGAAGCTCTGCCCGCTGTCGCCCCCGAAGGTCAGGATGACGCGTGCCACGGCATCGTCCACGTCGCCGTCATTGAGGTCCGCCTCGGCAATCAGGGCAGGCACGAACCACGAAAAGCGCAGCCGCCCGGCCTGCGCATGCACGCCCGGGGGGATGTCCATGCGCAGGCTGCTGTTGCCGGCTGCGCTGCAGGCATGCAGGGCGTCCCGCCCGGCCTGATGCTCGGGCCGGTAGAGCGTGGGCCGGCGGTCGCCGAATGTCTTGTGTGTCCAGGGGAGCGAGGCAGCCCCGGGCAGGGTGACCTGCGAGCGCGCGGCCCAGGGTGATGTCTGGACTTTCTCCTCCATGTCGGTTCCGGCCACGCAGTCGCCCGCGGGCGGAGCGGTGGTGGCACACCCGGCCAGCAGGGCGCCGGCCGCCAGGCAAGCGAGCCAGGCTGTACGGCCCGGACTCGATGGATGGTGGTGTCTTTGCAATTTGCGTGTCCTGGCGTTCGTTGCGGCGGGGCAGGCCTTGCGTCGCTGCCTGCCGGGTCACCGCACGGGATTGTGCGCAAGCATTGTGTACCGGCTGTGACGACGGCGCACCGGCGCCGCGCCGGAACGGGTTGCGGGAACGCAAGGTTTAACCCTTCTGGCCCCTCGGACAAAGGGGCCTGTCCAGAATGGTCCGGGTCGTCCCAGTTTCCCGGAGAGTGCCATGTCGCCATCGTCCCGCTTCCGCCATCCCTTCGCCGCCACGCTCAGGTCGTTCCGCATGGCGTCGGGCAAGACGGGGCGGTTCTACTCCCTGCCGGCGCTGGCGCGGCAGTACCCGGGGGTGTCCCGGCTGCCGGTGTCGCTGCGGTTGGTGCTCGAGAGCGTGCTGCGGCACTGCGACGGCGAGCGGGTGACCCCGGCCCATGTCGAGCAGCTGGCGCAGTGGCAGCCGAACGCGCCGCGCACCGACGAGATCCCGTTCACCGTGGCCCGGGTGGTGCTGCAGGACTTCACCGGCGTGCCGCTGCTGGCCGACCTGGCGGCCATGCGCAGCGTGGCCAGGCGCCTGGGGCAGGACCCGAAGAAGATCGAGCCGCTGGTGCCGGTGGACCTGGTGGTGGACCACTCGGTGACGGTGGACCACTACGGCAAGAAAAACGCGCTTGACCTGAACATGCGGCTGGAGTTCCAGCGCAACAAAGAGCGCTACCAGTTCATGAAGTGGGGCATGCAGGCTTTCGAGACCTTCGGTGTGGTGCCGCCGGGCTTCGGGATCGTGCACCAGGTGAACCTGGAGCACCTGGCGCCGGGTGTGCACCTCAAGGGCGGTCTCTACTACCCCGACACGCTGGTGGGCACCGACAGCCACACCACCATGATCAACGGCATCGGCGTGGTGGGCTGGGGTGTGGGAGGCATCGAGGCCGAGGCGGCCATGCTGGGACAGCCGGTGTACTTCCTGACGCCCGACGTGGTGGGATTCGAGCTGACCGGGCAACTGCGCCCGGGCGTGACCGCCACCGACCTGGTGCTGACGGTGACCGAGATCCTGCGCAGGCACAAGGTGGTGGGCAAGTTCGTCGAATTCTTCGGTGAGGGCACGGCCTCGCTGGCCCTGCCGGACCGGGCCACCATCGCCAACATGGCCCCCGAGTACGGGGCCACGATGGGCTTCTTCCCGGTCGACGAGAAGACCCTGGACTACTTCAGGGGCACCGGCCGAAGCAGGGCCGAGATCGAGGCCTTCGAGGCCTATTTCCGGGCGCAGAAGCTGTTCGGCGTTCCGCGCAGCGGCGACATCGACTATTCGCAGGTGGTCACGCTGGACCTGGGCACGGTCGCGCCCAGCCTGGCCGGTCCCAAGCGCCCGCAAGACCGCATCGAGCTGGGCCAGGTGGGGGCGCAGTTCACCCGCCTGTTCAGCCAGCCGGCGGCGGACAACGGATTCAACCAGCCGGCCGACAAGCTCGGCAGGGTGTATCCGACCACCGGTGGCATCGACATCCGCAACGGCGACGTGCTGATCGCCGCCATCACCAGCTGCACCAACACCAGCAACCCCGGTGTGCTGCTGGCCGCCGGCCTGCTGGCGAAGAAGGCGGTGGAGGCCGGGCTCAAGGTCAGGCCCCACATCAAGACCTCGCTGGCGCCTGGCTCGCGCATCGTGACCGAGTACCTGAGCGAGACCGGCCTGCTGCCCTACCTGGAGAAGCTGGGCTTTGCACTGGCCGGTTACGGTTGCACGACCTGCATCGGCAACGCGGGTGACCTGGCGCCGGAGCTCAACGAGGTCATCACCCGCAACGACCTGGTCTGCGCCGCCGTGCTCTCGGGCAACCGCAACTTCGAGGCGCGCATCCACCCCAACCTGAAGGCCAACTTCCTGGCCAGCCCGCCGCTGGTGGTCGCCTACGCCATCGCCGGCAATGTGACCAGAGACCTCATGACCGAGCCGGTGGGCACCGGCAAGGGCGGCCGGCCGGTCTACCTGGGCGACATCTGGCCCGGCACCGACGAGGTGCAGGCGCTGATGAAGCACGCCATGAAGGGCAAGGCCTACCGCGACAACTACGCCCGCGTGCGCACCGAGCCGGGTGCCCTCTGGGAGCGCATCAAGGGCGCGCGCGGCCACAGCTACGACTGGCCCGAGAGCACCTACATCGCCGAGCCGCCGTTCTTCAGGGACTTCGATCTGCAGGCGCCGGCCGGGGGCGCCCAGGTGGCGGTGCAGGGCGCGCGCATCATGGCCCTGTTCGGCGACTCGATCACCACCGACCACATTTCGCCAGCCGGCTCCATCAAGGAAAGCTCGCCGGCCGGCCAGTGGCTGACGGCACACGGTGTGGCCCGGGCGGACTTCAACAGCTATGGCGCGCGTCGCGGCCACCACGAGGTGATGATGCGGGGCACATTTGCCAACGTGCGCATCAAGAACCTGATGCTGCCGGCCCTGGCCGACGGCTCGCGCGAGGAGGGCGGCATGACCTTGCACCAGCCCTCGGGCGAGAAGATGTCCATCTACGACGCGGCCATGCGCTACCAGGGCGAGGGAGTGCCCACGGTGGTGTTCGCCGGCGAGGAATATGGCACCGGATCCAGCCGCGACTGGGCGGCCAAGGGCACGCAGCTGCTGGGCATCCGCGCGGTGGTGGC